>JAZOOR010000028.1:0-36049 GCA_045655125.1 Oscillospiraceae bacterium | reverse complement strand
AATCCAAGACAGCCGCCTGCGAGCGCCGCGGCAAGAATGTTCATACTGCCGAGGCTCAGAATTGCGCTCATTGCCATCATTCCGATGGCAGCTACAAATGTTACAGATGATGCAAGTCCATCAATTCCGTCGGTAAGATTTACGGCGTTTACAAAACCGACAATGACAAAGACCGAGAACGGATAATACAAAAATCCAAAATCGAGTGAGCCTACAAACGGAATCCACACCGCAGTTGCCCGGTCGCCGCTTATATACATAATAGCAAGATAGCAGACGGCAATCAGTATCTGAAAAAGCATTTTCTGCTTTGCAGTAAGCCCGAGATTGCGCTTTTTAACCACCTTGATATAGTCATCAATAAATCCAAGAGCTCCGAAAGCAAGAGCCATAAAAAGCCCTGCAAACAGACGGATACTTTGAAGGTTTTCCATTTTTCCGCCGTCCATCAGCACACTTAAAACGAAGCTTATAATAACCGCCACAACGATGCCGAAGATAAACATAAGTCCGCCCATTGTGGGTGTGCCTTGTTTGTTTTTGTGCCAACTCGGACCGATATCAAGAATAGTTTGCCCGTATTTTAATTTTTTTAAAAACGGAATTAAAAAAATTCCCGAAGCCGCTGTTACTGCAAAGCTTACTGCCGCCGCAGCTATAACTGCAAAATTCACTCTCCAAGCTCTCCTTTTATTAACATTCTTTAAGTTTTTCGTAAAGCGAAGAAATTATTTTTTCAAACCGCATACTGAGGCTTGCCTTAAACAGCACACAATCGCCTTTTCTAAGTTCCTTCAAAAGAAACTCTACGGTTTCTTCTCTTGTTTCAAAAAACGCGGTTTTTATTCCCTTTTCGGCCGCAGCCTCTGCCATAAGAGCCGCGTGATTTCCGCAGCAAACGAGAAAATCGCATTTTTCAGCCGCTTCTTTTCCTATTTCTATATGCGCGCTCTTTGTTATATCTCCAAGCTCAAGCATATCGCCAAGCACTGCAACCGCTCTGCCCTGTGAAAGACTTCTGAGCACCGAAAGTGACGCACTCATACTTGTGGGGCTTGCGTTATAGCAGTCTTCTATAAATGTTATATCGCAAAGTTTTATCACCCTTTGCCTCATTCCCGAGGGGGTGTATGCCGAAAGACCTGCGGCTATTTGCTGAGGAGAAAGGCCTGCCTCTATTCCGACTGCCGCCGCTAGCAGAGCATTTCCTACATTGTGCCTGCCGATTGCAGGAAGATAAGCATTTAAGAGAAGCTCTCCGTTTGCATAAATTTCAAAACGGCTTCCCTCTGTACCCTCATATATATTTTTAGCATATATATCGGTATCTTCTCTCTCACAGGAGCAACGGACAATGCGCCTTTTTCCAAGCTCCTTTACAGCACCTAAGATATCGTTATCGGCATTTATGATAACGGGGGCATCTTCTTCCATTCCCTCTAATATTTCAAGCTTGGCTTTTAGGATATTTTCTCTTGTTTTTAAGAACTCGAGATGGGAAATTCCGATATTGGTTATAACCGCAACATCAGGTCTTGCAATCTTTGTAAGAACAGAAATTTCACCTGCGTGGTTCATTCCCATCTCAATAACTGCCGCACGGTCACTTTGTTCCAAGCTGAAAATAGTTTTGGGCACGCCGATATGGTTGTTGAGGTTCCCTTGAGTTTTTGCAGTTTGCATACCCTGCGACAGCACCGCAGCTATCATTTCCTTAGTGGTGGTTTTGCCGACACTTCCCGTAACTCCAACCACAACGGGAGAGAGCATATCGCGGTAGCCCTTTGCAAAATCGATTAGTGCCTTATATGTGCTTTCAACCTTTATTATGGGAATTTCTTCTGAAAACTCGCAGCTTGTGCGTTCTGACAGAACGCAGGCTGCGCCCTTTTTTATAGCATCTATGGCAAAGTCGTGCCCGTCAAAGCTTTCACCTTTAAGGGCAACAAACAGTGCTCCCTCCTTAACATCACGCGTATCCGTGGTGACAGACGAAATCTCTGCACCGCCACATCCGATACACTCGCCGCCTGTAAGCTCTGCAATTTTTTTAAGGGATATATTCATAGCATTTGCTCCTGTTGTTATTCAACCTCATCTTTACTGAGGAAGGTTACCTGCACGACAGTTCCTACAGGCACCTGTGTTCCCTCGCTTATACTTTGTGAGGAAGAGAGGCACCCGCTCTGGTCAATTCCGCCTCCCGTTATCTTTGCATTAAGTCCAAGCGCTGTCAGCCTTGTGTTGACCTCGGTTGCGGTAAGCCCTATAAGATTTGGTACGGTAACTGTTTTCTGCTGAGTGTTTTCTTCTGTGTATATAACAACCTTTCCACCGCGTGGAACAGTTTCTCCCGCTGCAGGAACCTGACGTATAACTCTGTCACCGCCGCCAATAATGGTACCCTGAAGTCCGTATTTCTGAAGTGCCGCCTGACCCATATGGGCAGTTTTTCCGATGATATTCGGCACCGTTACATTAACCTTTGAAAGTTCCTCAGCGGTGTATTCAGGCTCTATGCCGAGATATGGGAGAACATCGCCCAAAATACTTCCGCAAACGGGCGCCGCAACGGCAGAACCATAGATTTCTCCTGCACGCGGCTCATCAATAATAACAATGCAGGCAACCTGCGGGTCATCGGCAGGGGCAAAGCCTAAGAAAGACATAATGTAGTCCTCTTTCTCTCCCTCTGCATAAACCTTATCGAGCTTTTCAGAGGTACCTGTTTTACCGCCGATACGGTAACCCATTATATAAGCATTTTTACCTGTTCCCTCAGACACAACCTTTTCAAGCATAAGAGAAAGCTCTGCAGAGGTTTCCTTTGAAATAACCTGTCGCTTTGTCTGTGAGCCGATATTCTCTATAACCGAGCCATCGCTATCAAGAATTTGCTTTACAACGTGAGGGGTTACGAGATTTCCGCCGTTTACAGCAGCAGAAACCGCAGTTACTATCTGAATCGGGGTTATCTTAAACGACTGTCCCATTGATGAGGATGCAAGGTTAACGGCATTTTCAAGCGTTTTGGGGCTGTGGGTAATACTTGTTGCCTCACCGGGAAGGTCAATGCCTGTTTTTTCGGTAAGTCCAAAGGCTCGCAGGTACTTATAAAAGGTCTGACCGCCGAGTCTTCCGCCCACCGTCATAAAAACGGGGTTGCAGGAGTTCATAATTCCCTGCGCAAAGCTTTCTTTTCCGTGTCCCGAGGTTTTCCAGCAGTGAATATTTCTGTCGCCGACTCTATATCCACCCGTACAAACAAATCCCTCGTTAGGTGTTGTAACACCCTCCTCGAGTGCTGCGGCAGCGGTTATTATTTTGAAAACCGAACCGGGCTCGTAGGGGTCGGAAATAACCTTATTTCTCCACTGCTGATTTTGCTGCTTTGCAAGCTCCTGAGCTTTCTCATCACCCGAAAGAGCTGCAACCTTTTCTCTGAGTGACTGGTCATAAATAGTAAAAGGGTCATTTAAATCAAAGTCGCCTTTGGTTGACATACCGAGTATTTCGCCCGTTTTAACATCCATAACAATGCTGGCGGCTCGGTTGTTTACCTTTTGCTCCTTTACGGCAGTTTCAAGGTGCTTATCAACATAATACTGAATATTCTGGTCGATGGTAAGCACAAGGCTGTTTCCATCCACCGCCTCGATGCGCTTTTCATATTCAAATGGCATATCAGTTCCCCATGCATTCTTTGCACTGACAACTCTGCCGTCGGTGCCCTTTAGGTAGCTGTCATAAAAAGCCTCAATGCCTGTAAGTCCCTGATTATCTGTGCCGGTAAAGCCTATAACCGTCGAGGCAAGGTTATTATGGGGGTAATAACGCTTGGTGTCCTCATCAAGACCTATAGCCGAAATGTCATTTTCGTCACAAAATTTACGGATTTCATCCGCTTTATCCTTTTCTATCTTGCGCTTTACATATTCGTAGTAGGTGTTTTTCTTGGTTTTTTCATATATTGCATCTCTATCCACGCCCAAAAGCTCAGAAAGCTTATCCGCAATCATTTTTCCCTCTTCATCGCTGTTTACATAAGCAGGAGAAAGGTAAACTGTCCACACAGTTGCGCTTTGAGCAAGAATATTCATATTGCTGTCATAGATGGTGCCGCGCTTTGCTGCGATAGTGCTATCGCGAAGCTGCTGCTGAGTTGCTCTCTCGCGATATTCGGCTCCGCCAAGAACCTGCAGGAACAAAAGCCTTCCCGACATAAGAATAAATCCGAAGATAACAACAAAAACAAGAAGGATATTTATTCGTCTTTTCATCGAAACAGTGGGTTGTTTTGCCAAAGAAAAGTCCTCCCAACAAAAGTTATTCTACCCTCATAAAAGTGGCAAAGAGTCGGGACAGCTCATATTTTGTAAAGAGCATTTTCGCCCATTAAAATATGTTCCCGACTCATAGCCATCTGATGTTTTTCACATCTTAAAACAAGTTTGAAAAAAAGTCTCCGATTTTCTCAAAAATATTGCGGTTGTCTGCGAGTATCTCGATTTTATCGCCCTGATTTACCTCTACGCACTCAACCTGTAATTTATCCGCCTGATACATACCAAGCGCAAGCGCTTTTTCCTCGATGTTTCCGCGGGACATTATAGCATCAAGCTCACTATCAAGGCGAACACTCTCGCTCTGGAGCTGAACTATCTCATTATTAACGCGGGTTATTGCCGCGGTGGTTTCGGTTATCATAGCCTGTGTGTAAAGCATATAGGAGCAGACAAAAACTGCCGCTATCGCAACTATCACACTTGTGACAGGAGAAAGCTTTGTAAGAGCCGCTGTCTTCTGTTTTTTTCCTTTAACGGCTTTAAGCTGTGGCTTAGGAGCCTGTTTGCGTTCTCTTTTTCCAGCCTCAAATCTGGAAAGGTCATATGCTGCGCTGCTCTGCATAATTTGCCGTCTCCTTTCTTTTTTAACTTCCTTTTATTTTAGAGCTTCTCTAAAACTCTCAGTCTTGCGCATTTACTTCTTGGATTTTCCTCTTGCTCCTCGCTCGATGGCTCAATAGCCTTTGAGGGAGTCATTTTTGCTTTTGGGGTATTACCGCAAACGCATACAGGGAAATCCTTGGGACAAGTGCAACCTTTGCACCAGTCTTTGAACTTTCTTTTAACCATTCCATCCTCAAGCGAGTGGAATGTTATTATCGCGAGCCTTGCGCCCGGTTTTAAAACCTCGAAAACACTGTCAAGAGCATTTTCCAGGTGAATAAGCTCACCGTTAACCTCTATGCGAATAGCCTGAAAGGTTCTCTTGCAGGGATTTTTTTCTCTCTTTGCCGCGGCGGGAATTGCGGCCTTTATGGCATCCGCAAGCTCGAAGGTGGTTTCAATGGGTGCTTTTTCTCTGCGCCTTACTATCTCGGCAGCAATTCTTCTTGAAAACTTTTCTTCTGAATAGCGGTAAAGTATGTCCGAAAGCTGTTTTTCACTGTATGTATTTACAACATCCTTTGCCGAAAGCCCGCTCTTGCTCATTCTCATATCAAGAGGAGCATCACTTCTGTAGGAAAATCCGCGTTCGGCGCAATCAAGCTGAAACGAGGAGACGCCGAGGTCTAAAAGAATTCCGTTAAGACCATTTATATTCAGCTCTTTTAAAAGAGATACTATTTCGCTGTAGTTTCTGTGATATACACTCGCCTGCGGATACTTCAAAAGTCTCTCTGACGCGGTAGCCACAGCATCGGGGTCTCTATCAAGGCAGATAAGTCTGCCGCCTTTTTTATAGTCGAGCTTTTCTGCAATAGCGAGGGAATGTCCCGCTCCGCCTACCGTTCCGTCGGCATATATTCCAGCAGGATCTATTTTCAGCGCCTCTATGCACTGAGAAAGCATTATCGGCTTATGAACAAATTCCATAATCGCAACCTATCAAAAATCGAGCTGAGTGAGAATATCGGCAATCTCATCAGAATCAAGGCTTGCATACATTTCGCTGTATTTCTCAGCATCCCAGACCTCAACTCTTGAGCCCATTCCGACAAAAACAACATCCTGACGAAGCCCTGCGTGCTCGATAAGCTCATTTGAAATAAAAACTCTGCCCTGCTTATCGGGTGTCAGGGTGCAGGCGCTGCCAAACAGCCAGCTCTCAACCTGACGAACCTTTGCTCTTGGGAACTTTTTCAGGCTGTCGCAGACATTTTTCCACTCTTCTTCGCTGTACGCGCAAAGGCAGTTATCAAACAGGGCTTTTGAAAGATAAATCTTTTCGCCCATTTCTTTTCTGAAGCCGGCAGGAAAAATAATTCTGCCGCTTGTATCTATTGTGTTCTGAGCCTTGCCTACCAGCATCAGTATTCCCTGCCTTTCGTTAATTTCTGTTTATGGGGTGAAACAGTGAATAATCACCTTTTTTCACCATCTTCCACCTTTATGCACCTATTATACTCCAAACACCCACCAAAAGTCAAGGGCTTTTAGCAATATTTTTTATATTTTTTCAAACTTTTTTCGCGACAAAAAAAGAGGCGAAAAATGGCGCTGTAATGCCATTTTTTGCCTCTTTAAAAAACCCGGTTACTTTTGAATTTCCCATTGCAAGCAGCAGCGGAGATTTTAGGTAGTAAAAACGGATTTGGCAGCATAAAAAAACAAAAAAAGAAAACGACCTTTCGGTCGGTTTCAAAGCTTAAAAAATTATTCCTGAGCGCCCGAATTTGCGCCCATACGCTTGTTGCGAAGCGATGCACGGGTTTGCTTTACCTCGGCGGTGCTTTTTGCAAGAACCTCCTCGGCATTTCTTAGAATTTCATCCGCAAAATCATTTGCAGCCTGACGAACCTCGCGGGATTTCTGGTGTGCCTGAGAAAGAATTTCGTTTGCGCGGTTCTGAGCCTGAATTACAAGCTCATCCTTGTTAATGATGTTTCTTGCACGCTCCTCGGCATTGCGGATAATATCCTCTGCCTCTTGCTTTGCAATAGAAATGATTTCGCCGCGGTCAGCAACGATAGCCTTCGCCTGACGAATCTCCTGAGGCAGATTCATACGAATGTCATCAATAAGGTCGCGAGCCTTTTGTGAGTCAATAAGGCATTTGCCGCCCGTGAGCGGCATCTTAACAGAGTCCTCAAACATATCGTCGAGCAGATCTACCATATCGTCTACATTCATTATTCTTTTCCTCCATTTGTTTGATTTATTTTTAGTACATTTTCAACATCCAAAAGAATTTCCTCGGGCACAAATGCCGAAATATCTCCGCCGAAACTAGCAACCTGACGAACTATACTTGAGCTCAGATACATATTTTCCGCCGAAGAGGTTAAGAAAACCGTTTCAAGATCAGAATTAAGTTTTTTATTAGTCAACGCCATCTGAAATTCATATTCAAAATCAGACATAGCGCGAAGACCCTTGACAATAGCCGTTGCTCCGACATTTTTCGCGTAATCAGCCAAAAGACCGCCGTCAGCATCTACAACAATGTTATCGGTATCCGCAAAAACCTTTTCAATAAGGCGGCAGCGCTCCTCAATAGAAAATGTGGGGTTCTTTTTGGGGTTTGTAAGCACAAGCACAATAACCTTATCAAAAAGCTTTGAAGCTCGACGTATAATATCCACGTGGCCCTTTGTGATAGGGTCAAAGCTGCCGGGGCAAATAGCAAGATTCATAATTTTTCCTCTTATATCAGTAAATTTCTGTCTGTGCGTTCTCTTTTCTATAAAGCGCAAGCTCGGTTTTACCATAGCGATAGCGGCGGCGCAGGGTAAATCCGTTTATTCGCTCGCGAAGCTCGGCACCGCAAGGAATTTCACAGATTATAACGCCACCCTCACGCGCAACTTCGGTTACGCTTTCAAAAATAGGCTCAATCAATCCCTCACTATAAGGAGGGTCCATAAAGACAATGTCAAACCTTTTAGAGCAGGAGGAAAGAAATTCAGGAACACCGCGGCATACAATCTCGCCGCAGCCCAAAAGGCCCGTTGAGGCAAGATTTTGGCGGATACATTCACAAGGTTTTTTGCCTGAATCGACAAAAACCGCGTGGTTGGCTCCGCGGCTGAGAGCCTCTATTCCCATCTGTCCGCTGCCCGCAAACAAATCAAGGAAATCGGCGCCATCAAGCTCAAACTGGATTATGCTGAACAGAGCTTCTTTAACCTTGTCCGACGTCGGCCTTGTATCAAGACCCTCAGGCGCCATAAGCCGCCTACCTTTTTTATCTCCGGCAATTACTCTCAATCCGCATTTCTTCCTTTTCTTTTCAAAATACACACATAAGTATAACCTGCTATTATATATATTATCAAACAAAAACGTCACTTTGTCAACACATAATTTTTAAGTGAAAAATATTTCCATTAAAAAACACTCTTGTTTACTTGGGCAAAATATATTATAATAAAAAGTACATTTAATGTTTTACGAAAATCGGAGAGCGGCATTTATGAAAAAAATTGAGATTTATACAGACGGGGCTTGCTCAAATAATCCCGGTCCAGGCGGATGGGGAGCCATTTTAAAATACGGAAATCACGAAAAAGAGCTTTGCGGCGGTGAGGAAAACACCACCAACAACCGCATGGAGCTTACCGCGGCTATCGAGGGACTTTCGGCGCTGCGCGAGCCTTGTGAGGTTACCTTGTATTCCGACTCAAAGTATCTTGTTGACGGCATCTCAAAAGGCTGGGCAGCCTCCTGGAAAAGCCGAGGCTGGAAAAAAAGCGACAACAAGCCCGCTTTAAATCCTGATCTATGGGACAAGCTCCTGTCACTTTTTGAAATTCATAAGGTTTCTCTTGTATGGGTTAAAGGTCACGCCGGACACCCTTATAACGAGCGTTGCGATGCCCTCGCCGTTTCTTTCTATAAAAATCTTTAAGCTAAAGGAGGCTCTATAATGCAAAGCAGAAAAACCGTTATGCTCGCTCTTTCGGGCGGAGTTGATTCATCGGTTTGCGCCGAGCTTTTAAAAGAGGCAGGCTACTATGTCCGCTCTGTCGTTATGCAGATGTCTGACGCGCACACGGATACTGTTTCTGCAGCAAAAAAAGCCGCTGAAGCTTTAGAAATCCCCATTACTGTTTTGGATTTAAGAGAAGAATTTAAACGGCTCATTATCGAGCCATTTATAAACGACTACAAAAACGCAAAAACCCCAAATCCTTGTGTTATCTGCAATCCTCTTATCAAGTTTAAACACTTAAGAGAGGTGGCTGACCGCGAGGGTTGCGACTATATTGCAACAGGGCATTATGCCCAAGTTGGATGTGAAAACCAAAGGTTTTTTATAAGAAAAGCTACTTCGGCGGCGCGTGACCAATCCTATATGCTTTACAGGCTTTCTCAGGACATTCTCTCAAAGCTGATTTTACCGCTCGGCGAGTTTTCCAAGGACGATGTACGAAAAAAAGCGGCAGAGCTTTCGCTTTTCTGTGCAGATACCCCCGACAGTCAGGAAAACTGCTTTATCCCCCAAGGCGACTACTCGGCATATATTGAAGCGCACGGCGGAAAATCTCCCGAGGGCGATTTTATTTCCCCCGAGGGCGCTCCCATAGCTCGTCACAAGGGTATCATTCACTACACTGTAGGACAGCGAAAGGGGCTTGGAATTTCACTCGGTCAGCCTGTTTTTGTAAATAGAATAGACCCCCAGACAAACGCGGTTTATCTTACCTATGCAGGCGGACAAATGAGGAGCGAAATCGAGGTCGAAGACTGTCATTTTATGCTTTGCGGCAGCCTTTGCGAGCCTATTATGGCAGATGTTAAAATCCGCTCTGCAGCGCGTCCACAGAGTGCGCTTATAACGCCGATTGGCTCCGGCAGAGTAAAGGTTTCTTTTATGTCTCCCGCATCAGCTCCCGCACCGGGACAGTCAGCCGTTTTTTATATTGATGAAAAGGTGCTCGGCGGCGGATTTATTGTTTAAAACGGCGGCGAAATATTATTTCTCACGAGCGCAAAAATAAATTTGCATATTATAGTTTTTCGTGCTAAAATATTTCGGTAAATTAAAAATCAAGAGATGAAAATATGAATTACAGAAACAAAAATAAAAAAGTCTTAAGCGCCTCAATGCTTTCAACAGTTATTGTATGTGCGTTGCTTGTTGTCTTCGGCTCGGTTGCCATTTTCCTTTCGGGGTTTGACTGGCACTCCGACAGCTTTTTGGGCGGATTTTCTCAGATTGGACATTCTGCACAAGTCGGCGACACCATCTCAAAGGTTGAAAAGGCTGAGGATTGGGACTATTTTGACGATACCGTTATGGTAGGAGATTCAATAACCTACGGTATGGCATCATACGGGTACCTGAGCTTTGACCACGTTTTTGCAAAAATCGGTCTGCATCAAGGAACGGCGCTGACATCTAAATGCGTTTACACATCAAGGACACAGGGCTATAGTATTTCAGATGCCCTCGCCATAGCAAAGCCCTCAAAAATTTATGTCACTCTCGGCATCAACGCCATTTACAACTACAAATCTGATTCTTTTTACGACAACTATCGCGCGTTGCTCACAAAAATAAAAAGAGCTTCACCCGACAGCATTATAATTATTCAGTCAATTTTTCCTGTAACAGAAAATTGGGCAATTAACAACGGCAAGCCTGCCTGCAACAAGTACGTTGCATATGCAAACCAAAAACTCGCAGAGCTTGCAAAAGAAGAAAACTGCTATTTTCTACACACTTATGAGGCTCTTACCGACCAAAATGGTTTTTTGCAGGGTCAATTTTCGGGTGACGGAATACACCTGAGCCGCAAAGGCTACGAGGCTGTTTTTAACTACATCCTCACCCACCCCGTTAAAGGCAACGGAAAATTTACCCGCATAGGAGCAATTACTCCGCCCGCCCCTCAGGTTTCCACAGCCTCTAAGGTTACTATGCCCAATCTGGGAAATATCAGCAGCAGTAGCTCCTCGCAGGGCGCAGAGACCCCCGACACTTCAGCTTCTCAGAATTCTTCGGATATTTCTTCCAACACTTCTTCTGATATTCCTTCTGATATTTCTTCCGCCATTTCGTCTTCGGCTTCTTCAGAAAACACTGGTGAAGGATCTTTACAAGAACCAATTTCGAGCGGTGAAAATTCTTCTATTCCCGTATCGACAGAGCCTGAAAGCTCACCCTCTGTAGAGACTGTCAGCAGCGGTGCAGATACTCCCGTGCAGCAGGAGCCCCAAGCTCCAGAGGAGCCTGCAAATTCGCAGCCCGAAACACCGCCGGTTGACACACCAAACGAAATGTAAAAAGCGCACAGGCAGAGCAAAAATTGCTCTGCCTGTGCTTTCTTCTGCATATACTGCCAAAATCTGTTAATAATAAGCCTTGAATTCTTGACTAATTTTTCTTTA
Organism: Oscillospiraceae bacterium; assembly: GCA_045655125.1. Lineage (GTDB taxonomy): Bacteria > Bacillota > Clostridia > Oscillospirales > Ruminococcaceae > SIG578. Next base: position 24,710 of record JAZOOR010000028.1, on the reverse strand, counting down.
TATAGTATAATAAACTGATATTAAGATGTCATACTATACTCTTTAGAACTTAAAATAAAATTTACATATACGGTAAGTCAAACTGCGGCTGTGCGTTTTCCGCAGAAGCGAACCGAATTTCAAAATGGAGGTAATATTTATAGTGCCAACTACCGAATTTACAAAAAAGCAAAAAGACGTCGGCGCAAAAGAGCGCCGCAAAGCAAAAGCACCCAAAAAATCCTTTAACAAGGCTGCTGCCCCCAAAAAAACAGCATCGTCCGATAGAAGTAAAAAGGCTCAGGGCAAGACTATACAGAAAAAGGCAAAAAAAGGGGGGCACAGCACTTCTAAAGGCTATTCTGCCTCTTCAAAAAAAGCTGAGTTAAGACGCCCCAAGGTGCCTACTTCGCCGCTTCGCATAATTATGCTCGGCGGACTTAACGAAATCGGCAAAAACATTACTGTTTTTGAATATGAAAACGATATAATTGTGCTTGACTGCGGAATAGCATTTCCCGATGATGAAATGCTCGGAATTGACGTTGTTCTTCCCGATTTTACCTATCTTACAAAAAATGCCGACAAAATTCGCGGCATAATTTTAACACATGGACACGAGGACCACATCGGCGCTCTTCCCTATCTTTTAAAGCTTATAAACGTTCCAATTTACGCAACAAAGCTTACCATAGGTCTTGTACAGAACAAGCTCGCCGAGCACAAGCTACTTGGCAGCGCCAATCTGAATGTGGTGTCACCCGGCTCGGTTGTGCGCCTTGGCTGTATGAGCGCCGAATTTATTCACGTAAACCACTCTATTCCCGATGCCTGCGGTTTCGCAATCCGCACACCCGTTGGAACTGTTGTTCACACCGGCGACTTCAAGGTGGACTATACCCCCATCGAGGGCGGAATGATAGATTTGGCGCGTTTTGCACAGATTGGCAGCGAAGGTGTTCTCGCTCTTATGACAGATTCTACTAACGCCGAGCGCCACGGCTACACCGACAGCGAAAGGCACGTTGGAGAATCCTTTGAACCTCTCTTTCAGAGAGCAGAGGGCAGGCGCATTATTATTGCAACCTTCGCATCAAACATTCATCGAATTCAGCAGATAATAGATGTTGCCGAAAAGTACGGCAGAAAGGTTGCTGTTTCAGGTCGCAGTATGATTGCTACCGTTGAAACTGCTATTGAACTGGGTTATCTCACCGTCCCCGAAAACATTCTTGTTGATATAGATTCAGCAGGCCGTCTGAGAGCTGACGAAATGGTTATTGTTACTACCGGAAGTCAGGGTGAGCCTATGTCTGCTCTATCGCGAATGTCCTCAGGAGACCACAGACAAGTTTCGGTAAATTCAAATGACTTTATTATAATTTCGGCAACGCCCATTCCGGGTAATGAAAAGCTTGTTGGCAGAGTTATAAACGAGCTGATGAGGCTCGGCGCCGAGGTTATTTACGAAAAAATGTATGAGGTTCACGTTTCTGGTCACGCCTGCAAAAATGAGCTTCAGCTTATGATTGGTCTTGTAAAGCCCAAGTTCTATATACCCGTTCACGGAGAATACAAGCATCTTTGCAAAAACGCACAGATTGCAGAGAGTATGGGTATTCCCTCCGAAAACATTGTTATTTCAGACCTCGGAAAAGTCATCGAACTGAGAGAGGACAAAATTGCATTTAAGGAAACCGTTCAGGCAGGAAAGGTTCTTGTTGACGGGCTTGGTGTAGGAGATGTCGGCAGCATTGTTCTGCGTGACAGAAAGCACCTTGCAGAAGACGGACTTATCATAGTAGCTGCGGCTATAAGCTCTGCTACGGGCAGACTTGTTTCGGGGCCTGACATTATATCAAGAGGCTTTGTTTATGTAAGAGAGTCGGAAGAGCTTATGGACAGCGCCCGCGAGGTTGCAAAAAATGCTATTGAAAACTCTCTGCGCTCAGGCTCAATAGACTGGCCTATGATAAAATCAAATGTGCGCGATGCTCTGGCATCATATGTGTTCCAGAAAACCAAGCGCCATCCAATGATACTGCCTATCATTATTAACGCATAAAATCAGGAGGCCGACATCATGAAAAAGGGCAGAAACCTTTTTAACATTTCGCTTGTACTTTTATTTGTACTTGCATATGTCTTTTCTGTTGTAACCGCTTTTTACAGCACGACGGCATCATTTATAGAGCTCGCCGTTACAACAATCTGCTTTGCCGCTTTCATCATCTACTCAAAACTCATTAAAAGAGACGCTTTCTCGGTTTTATCTGACATTTCGGATAAGCTTTCACCCGAAAACAAGGAGACTCTCGCTCGGGTTCCGATGCCTGTCTGCATTGTAAATTCGAACGACGAGCTGATATGGTATAACGACAAATTCTCCATAGAAGTTCTCGACGGCGAGAACCTTCTCGGCAGTTTTTTCTCCGAACGCTTTGAGTACACAAACCGTGAAGCAGGCACACTTGTGTGCGGAGAGCAAAAATACACCGTTTTTCGCTTTAACACTCAAAGCGAAAAACAGACATTTACGGTTTTCTATTTTGTTGACGACACCGCTCTTAAAAACGAGGCGGAAAAGTTTGAGCGCAAAAAGAATTCTGTTGTTCATATTCTTATTGATAATTACGACGAGCTTATGGACAGCGCAAAAGGAAGCGAAAAGACCTTTCTTGGAAGTCGAATTGAGTCTGTTTTGGAAAACACCTTTGTTACAGAATCAGGCGGTTTTTTCAGAAAGATAGAAAAGGACCGTTTTGTTGCTCTCATAGACCACGAGCATTTAAAAGATTTTATTTTAGACAAATTCAGTATTCTTGATAAAATTCACAAAACCGTTTCTACAGAGCGCGTTTATGCCACCATTTCAATGGGAATCGGGCAGGACGCAGACACACTCAAGGAATCCGACCTTATGGCGCGCCAGGCGCTTGATATGGCTTTGGGACGCGGCGGCGATCAGGTCGCAATCAAAAGTTTACACGGCTTTGAGTTCTTTGGCGGACTTTCAAAGGGTGTTGAAAAGCGCGCAAAGGTTCGCTCAAGAATGATTGCGTCCGCTCTTCGTGAGCTTGTTTTAGAAAATGATAATGTTATTCTGATGGGACATAAGATGGCGGATTTTGACTGTCTTGGAGCCGCTGTCGGTCTTTACAAGGCAATAAACTCGGTTTCAAAGCCGGTTCACATTTGCATAGACCGCGAGAAAAATCTTTCCCGCGACCTTATAAGCTATCTTTGTGCAAACGGTATGGAAGGCGCGTTTATTTCTCCGTCGCAGGCTATTGAGGCAGCGACCAAAAACACTCTACTTGTAGTTTTGGACACCCACAATCCTGATTTTGTTGAGTGTCCCGAGCTGCTTTCAAAGGCTTCTGACATTGTTGTTATAGACCACCACCGCAAAATGGTGAATTATATTGACAAATCGGTTATATTCTACCACGAGCCTAACGCTTCATCGGCAAGTGAGATGGTTACCGAGCTTGTTCAGTATTTCGGAGACAATACCAAGATTTCAAAGCTTGAGGCTGAGGCGCTGCTTTCGGGAATTATGCTTGACACCAAAAACTTTATTATCAAATCAGGTGTTCGCACCTTCGAGGCGGCGGCATACCTGCGCCGTGCAGGCGCCGACCTCGTTAAAGTAAATCACTGGTTTGCAAGCAACATTGAAACCTATCATCAGCGCGCAAAGCTCATTTCTGCCGCAGAGATTATCCGTGGCTGCGCCATATCCTTTCAGGACGAGTTTACAAGCGAGCTGCTCTTAGCCGTTCCTCAGACGGCTGATGAGCTACTCAGAATACAGGATGTTTCGGCATCGTTTGTTATGTACCTAAGAGATGGGGTTGTTTCCATTTCTGCCCGTTCATTTGGAGCTGTTAATGTTCAGCTCATTATGGAAAAAATGGGCGGCGGCGGACATCTTACTATGGCAGGAGCACAGATAAAGGCCGAAAGCTGCGCTCCCGTTCGCGAGAAGCTGATTGAGGCTATTGACAGTTATTTTAAGGAAAACGCATCGACACATAAATAGGAGGTAAACAAAATGAAGGTTATTTTAAAAGCAGATGTTAAAGGAAACGGAAAGAAAGGCGAAATCATAAATGTTTCAGACGGATATGCAAGAAACTTTCTTTTCCCTAAGGGTCTTGCAATAGAGGCAAACGCCCAGGCGATGAACGAATACAACAACGCAGTTGCCTCAAAGGAGCATCACGAAAAAGAACTGCGTGCCGCTGCCGAGGAACACAAGAAAAAGCTTGAAGCCGCAACCATTACCATAAAGGCAAAGGCAGGCAGCGGCGGCAGACTTTTCGGCTCTGTTACCTCTAAGGAAATAGCAAGCGAAATAAAAGCTAAGCTTTCTCTTGATATTGACAAGAAAAAAATCGTTTTAGATTCTGATATCAAGGCATTTGGCACATTTACCGTTCCCATAAAGCTTTATTCGGGAGTCACTGCAAATCTTAAGGTTACAGTCTGCGAGCTGTAAGGAGAATTTATGAATTTTCAAAGCTATTGCGCAAAAATTGAAGAGCGTTTTTTAAAGAGCGAATACATTTCTATCTCTCAGGACAGCTTTAAGATGCTCTTCGCACCCAAAAAGTCTCTTTCGGAGGACACTCGGGTGTTTTGCTTTATAATAAATGGAAAGAGCGCAAGTGAAGGTCTTTGTCGCCGACTCGCCGCATACGGTGCGAGCGCCGCCTTTTACAATGACCGCGAAAAGCCGCTTAAAACCGTTGTTTTGCCGCTTTTTGTACAAGACGAAGCTGACGATGCTACCCTTTCGTTTTTAAGAGAACGCGCATTTAAAGAAAAGGGAGCTTTTGTGCTACCCTTAGCATTTGACCTTTCGCAAGAAAAGCTTTTATGCTGCCAGAGCTTTCCGCTTTTTGCGGCAGCACAGCTTAAAAAAATATCGGATTATGCAAAAAATATTATGCAGCCCTAAACCGCTGTAAAATCTGGAGGAATAAAAATGGATGCTTTCAATGATAGCTTTGAGCAGCTTCCTTTTGACTTAGAGGCGGAGCAATCGGTTCTCGGCGCTCTGCTTTTAGACCCCACCTGTATGCCGACTGTTCTTGAATATGTTACTGTTGACTGCTTTTACAAGGAGCAGCACCGCGAGCTTTTTTCGCTGATGCTCTCAATGTTTTCTGCAGGAGAAACAATGGATTTTATAACAGTTCTCGGCAGGGCAAGAGCCGAACATATTTTTGATAGTGACGAGCAGGCAAAGCTGTATATGACGCAGCTTGTTCAGGTTGTTCCCACTACAAAAAACGTTGATGAATACGCTAAAATAATTCGCGAGCGCCATTATGTCCGCCGCCTTATTGAAGTTTCGGGAGATATCCGCCGCAGAGCCAACGAGGGAATTGATGCAAAGGACCTTCTTGACCACGCCGAGCAGAGAATATATGAAATCCGTCAGGGCAAGGACTCTACAGGTCTCGTACATATTTCGGATGTAATTGTCAGCACATATGATGACCTGCAAAGGCTTTCTCGCGAAAGTCAGGGTGGGCTTTTAGGCTTGTCCTCAGGTTTTTCTGACCTTGACCGCGCCACAAACGGACTTAACAAGCCCGACCTCATTATTCTTGCGGCGCGTCCCGGTGTTGGTAAAACCAGTCTTGCGCTGAATATTGCCTCACATGTCGGCGAGCGCTCAGGAAAGAGTGTTGCAATTTTCAGCCTTGAAATGTCAAGGGTGCAGCTTGTTATGCGTATGCTCTCCTCAAGTGCAAGAATTCCCAACACACAGTTGAGAATCGGACAGCTTGACGACTCGCAGTGGACCGATCTTGCAGAAGCATCGGGAGCACTTTCCTCGTCTTCCATTTACATTGATGATACTTCAAGCATAAATATTGCAGATATGCGCGCAAAGCTTAGAAGAGTTGAAAATCTCGGGCTTGTAATTGTTGACTATCTGCAGCTTATGACCTCTGCAAAGAAATATGACAGCCGAGTAAACGAGGTTTCGGCAATTACAAGAGACCTTAAGATTTTAGCGCGTGACTTAAATGTCCCCGTTATTGTTCTTTCGCAGCTCAGCCGTGCATCCGAGAAAAACCCCGAGCCTATGCTATCTGACCTGCGAGAGTCGGTCTCTATCGAGCAGGACGCCGATATTGTTTTAATGGTCTATCGCGAAAACGATAAGGATGACAATCAACAGGCACAACAAAACGCGGCTTCAATGAGCAGCAGCTATATAGTCAACTGCAAGATTGCTAAAAACAGACACGGCGAAACCAAAACTATTCAGTTCCATTGGGACGGACAGTACACCAAATTCTCAACATTAGGATATTTAAAAGATGAACAGTAAAGCTCTATCTACCCTGCGCCGCTATAATATGCTCGAGCGCGGTGACAGGGTTATTGCAGCAGTTTCGGGCGGCGCCGATTCAATGGCGCTGCTCTGCTTTCTCTTAGAAATCAAAGCCGAATATTCACTCTCCCTCTCTGTGTGCCATGTAAATCATCTTCTCAGAGGCGAGGAAGCCGAGAGAGATGAGAAATTCGTAGAGGATTTTTGCAATAAAAATTCTCTTCCCTTTTACCTCTTGCGCTGTGATGTAAAGAAACTCGCAGAGAAGCGCGGCATTGGATTTGAGGAGTGCGGCAGAGATGTGCGCTATGAGTTTTTCAGTAAAACGGCAAAAAAGCTCGGCGGCGCTAAAATTGCAACGGCGCACACCTTAAGTGACTGCAGTGAAACGCTGATTTTTAACCTTGCGCGAGGCACTTCCCTTTCGGGAATTTCTTCCATTGCTCCAGTGAGGGACAATATTATAAGGCCACTTATAGAATGTACGCGCGACGAGGTTGAAGCTTACCTTGCATCAATATCTCAGCCGCATATCACCGACAGCACCAACTCAGACACCGCCTACACCCGTAACTACATAAGAGCAGAGATTATCCCTCTTATTAAAAAAATAAATCCCTCGTTTGAGGCGGCGGTGCAGAATTTAACCGAGCTTGCACGGGAAGACTCGCAATATTTAAATTTAAAAACTGACGAGTTTTTTTCCCTTTATATAAAAGACGGCAGCCTCTGCAAAAATTTATTCTTAAAAACAGATAAAGCTCTGCGTCGCAGAATAATAGCGCGTCTGTTTACAGAAAATAATGTTATGCTTCAAAAAAAGAAGGTAGACGAGGTGCTCAATGCCGCAGAGACTGGTGACTTTTGCATAAACCTTCAAAAAAACATCTTTGCAGTCTGCAAGGATGATATTATAAGGCTTGAAAGGCGCGAAAAGCCTAAAACAGCAGAGTATGAGATACCAGCAATTTTAGGAACACACAAACTCCCTGACGGCAGAATTTTATCTCTTTCCTTAATTGAGCGGGACGAATTTGAGAAAATAAAAGAATTTTCAAAAAGTAGTTTAAAAAACTGTCTTGACTATGATATAATAGGTAGCGGTTTTGTTTTTCGCGGGAGAAAAAGCGGCGATGAAATCGAGCTTTTTCCACGAAAAGTTACAAAAACTTTAAAAAAACTTTTTAATGAGGCAAAAATTTCTAATGACAAAAGGGATATAATACCTGTGTTAGCCTCGCGGGACTGCGTAGTGTGGGCAGAGGGTGTAGGAATAGGCTGCAAGGCCGCCGTTACACAAAGCACAAAAAATATCCTTTTCATCGAAATACTAAATGACACAAAAAATGACGGAGAATAAGAAATGAAAAATGACATTCAGAAAATCCTTGTAACCGAAGAGGAAATAAAACAAAAGGTAAATGAGCTTGGAGCTCAGATAAGCCGAGATTACGAGGGCAAAAATCTGCTCTTAGTGAGCATTCTCAAAGGCTCTGTTGTGTTTATGGCAGATCTTATGCGCGCCATTACCATCCCTGCGAGAATTGATTTTATGGCTGTTTCGAGCTATGGCAGCGGAGTTAAAACCTCTGGTGTTGTTAAGATAGTCAAGGACCTTGATTTAGACCTCAGCGGATACGATGTTCTTATTGTTGAGGACATTCTTGACAGCGGAATGACCTTAAAATACATTACAGGTCTTTTAGAGCAGAGAGGTACACGCAGCATACGCATTGCAACTCTGCTTGACAAGCCTTCGCGCCGAAAAGTTGATATAAAGGCGGATTATTACTGTTTCGATATTCCCGACGAGTTTGTTGTCGGTTACGGGCTTGATTACGACGAAAAATACCGCAATTTCCCCTCAGTCGGAGTTTTAAAGCCGCAAGTTTACGAGAAATAACCCATCGGAGGTAAAAAAACCTATGAAAAAACGCAACACAACGGGCGTAATACTGACTATTGTTACTATTATCGCTCTGATATGGGGCTTCTGGCAGATGATGCCCAAACAAAAAACTATGAAATACGATCAGGTTATTTCATATTTCGAGAATAATCAGGTCAAGGAGTACACCGTCAGCTTTAAAAAGAACAATGTTTCGATTGTTCTTCGTGAAAAAGATGAAAAGCTTGGCAGCGATAAGCTAACCTATGCTCTTCCGAGCATCTCCCTCTTTTTAGAGGATATTGACCCCTTTGTTGAGGCTTACAACAGCACTGTACCCGCTGAGGAGCGCATACGCATTGACTACGAACGCCCCTCTCAGCCGTCTATTTTAGTATCATTTCTTCCCTACATTCTGCTGTTTGGCGGCATGGCGGTATTCTATTTTATAATACTTCGCAGAATGCAGGACGGCGGTTTGGGCGGTGGCAGAGGTCCCTCTTTTGGCAAAGCTAAAATTGCCAGCGCAAAATCGGGCAGACCAACAACCTTCAAGGATGTTGCAGGCGCTGACGAGGAAAAGGAAGAGCTTGCTGAAATAGTTGAATTTTTAAGGTCACCCAAGAAGTTTAACGACCTTGGAGCAAGAATTCCCAAGGGTGTTCTTCTTATGGGACCTCCGGGAACAGGTAAAACCCTGCTTGCCCGTGCAGTTGCAGGTGAAGCGGGTGTGCCATTCTTCTCGATTTCAGGTTCGGACTTTGTTGAGCTTTATGTCGGTGTCGGCGCATCGCGTGTGCGTGACCTTTTTGAACAGGCAAAGAAAAATTCGCCCAGCATTATATTCATTGATGAAATTGATGCCGTCGGCCGCCACAGAGGCGCAGGTCTCGGCGGCGGACACGATGAGCGAGAGCAGACCTTAAACCAACTGCTTGTTGAAATGGACGGATTTGGCGTTAACGAGGGCGTTATTGTTATTGCCGCCACCAACCGCCGCGACATCTTAGACCCCGCCCTGCTTCGTCCCGGAAGATTTGACCGTGAGATAGTCGTAGGTTATCCCGACGTTAAGGGCAGAGAGGAAATCCTAAAGGTACACTCTAAGAGCAAGCCTCTTGCTCCCGATGTTGACCTTAAGGTTATTGCCCGCTCCACCACAGGCTTTACGGGAGCCGACCTTGAAAACCTTATGAACGAGGCAGCTCTGCTTGCCGCAAGAAAAGAGCGCCGCGCAATTACCGAGGCTGACATTGAAGAGGCTACCATAAAGGTTGTTGCAGGAACTGAGAAAAAATCGCGCAAGGTTACCGAAAAGGATAACCGAATCACCGCCTATCACGAGGCAGGTCACGCGCTTTGTATGTATCACCTTAAAACTCAAGACCCCGTTCATCACATTTCCATTATCCAGCGCGGAATGGCTGCAGGCTTTACTATGTCGCTTCCTGAGCAGGATAAAACCCATATGTCGCGCCTTGAAATGCGTGAAACCATTGTCGGTCTGCTTGGCGGCCGTGCCTCTGAGGCTCTTACTCAAGAAGACATCTGCACAGGCGCCTCAAATGATATGGAGCGCGCTACCGCTATCGCAAAGGCTATGGTTACCAAGTACGGTTTCTCTGAAAAGCTTGGCAATATGGTTTACGGGCACGATGAGGGAGGCGAGGTTTTCCTCGGAAGAAATATTTCGCAGTCGCGCGGATACTCCGAAACCGTTGCTTTTGAAATAGACAAGGAAGTTCGCTCAATTATTGATTCAGCTTACAAGCAGGCGCTCGATATACTCACCGAGCATATGGATAAGCTAAAGCTTGTTGCAGAGTACCTTTTGGAGCACGAAAAAATGGACCAAACAGAGTTTGTATCTCTTATGGAAAAGGGCTTTGTTGAGATATCGACACCTGAGCAGGCTACAAGCGAAGAAAATCCCAAGGACACTGAAACAGAAGAAAAGGAAAAAGAATAACACTAAAAACTGCAAATGCTTTAGGTATTTGCAGTTTTTTATTGACTTTGATTTTTTTAAGAGCTATAATAATAAAAAACACATAATTGGGGGTTTTTAATATGCAGCACGACATTAACTCACTACACCACGCAATATCAAGTGTTTATCCTAAGCCCTATTCTTTTAATCCTAATAACGATTTAGAAAATCAGAAAAAGGCTATAAGAGAAAAATATATAGAGCTTCTTAAAATGCCCGAAAAGAATTTCAAGGCAGTTCCTTCTATTGAATGGGAAAAGGACGAGGACGAGCGCTTTGACGAAATTCGTTTTACTGTTGAAACCGAGCCGAATTTCCATGTTCCTTGCCATATGCTTATTCCTAAAGGACATAAAAAGGGTGAAAAGCTTCCTACCGTTATCTGTATTCAGGGGCACACTACCGGAATGCACATTTCTATGAGTAGGGTTATTTACGAAAGAGATGTTGATTCTGTAAAGGGCGGTGACCGCGATTTTGCCCTGCAGGCTGTCGCACGCGGATACATAGCCGTTTGTATGGAGCAGCGCGGTCTTGGCGAGCTTAAATGTGCGCTTACACCGAACTGTCATCACTATGCTATGATGTGCCTTATGACAGGGCGCACTCCTCAAGGCGAGAGAATTCACGATGTTATGTGTCTTGTTGATGCTCTTGAGACATTTGAGGATGTAGATATGGACCGTCTTGGAATTATGGGTAACTCAGGCGGCGGTACTACCACCTATCATGCAACCGCTCTTGAGCCTCGCATTAAGGTTTGTATGCCCTCTTGTTCCTTCAACACCTTTGAGGATTCAATACTTTCCATTCATCATTGTGACTGCAACTATGTTCCTGATATTTCAAAATATATGGAAATGGCAGACCTTGCAATGCTCATAGCTCCTCGCCCAATGATTATTGTAAACGGCGCAAAGGATCCCATTTTCCCCATTGACGCTGCTAAAAAAGGCTTTGAAATCGTTAAAAATATCTATGCCGCAGCAGGCGCTGCTGAAAACTGTCACCATGTTATCGGAGATGCAGGTCACAGATTTTATGCTGATATTTCCTGGCCCTTCTTTGACAAACACATCTAAGCTAAAAAACCTCGCTGCGTGCAGCGAGGTTTTGTTTTTTATGCGGTTGACAATCGCCTCTTTGGGTGTTATCATAAATATGGTCGCAGCGCTTTTGCTGCGCGTTTTTTATTAAACAGATTGGAGGATACTATGGAGAGGCGAAAACCCTTTTTGCAAAATGTTAAGCTTGGCGGTCCTACCACAATCTTTGACATCAAGGTTATGCTGTGTTATCTCTTAAACAGCCTTAAAAAACCAATTTCTGCCGAAGTCCTTTTAAATATTATACAATCCGAGCAGCTCGTAAACTATTTTGAATACGAAAGTGCTATGGGCGAGCTTTTAGATGCAGGTCATATTGAAAAATTCACCGATGATACGGGAGAAGATTTCTATAAGATATCCGAAAACGGCGCCGCATTGGTGGTTGACCTTGAATCCTCACTTTCTATGACACTCAGAACTCGTGTTGTCCGCGCTGCGCTCAAGGTTATATCATACAGGCAAAATGCAGAAGAAAATAATGTTACGGTTACTCCTTCGGAAAACGGCGGATATTTCCTTTCACTTGAAGTACCCGGTATGCCCGAGCCGCTTTGCAAGCTACAGCTTTATTTCCCCGAAAGGCTGCAAGCAGAAATGGCGCGGGACGGATTTTTGGACAACCCCACTCTCCTTTACTCTGCTATACTAACCGCGCTTACGGGAGATACAAGCACGCTCATTTCTCTTCTTTCAGAATAAGCTAAACAAAAACCAAGCAGGCAGCCTTTAGCTGCCTGCTTTTCTATTTTAATCTATATTGAATTTTTAAATAATCTATTTAAATGACTAAACTTACTGAATCTTTGGACTCACCTCTTTCAATTTTCTCAAAAAAGTGAATAGTACATTGGACTCACTCCATCCTTTTAGTTTTTCTGAATGCTCCTTATTCTGAGAGTTAGTTTTGACATTACCACTTGACTCTCCTCCTTCACTTTTTGTTTCTCTTTTTTTCATCTCTTCTTCTCTTCGACTATATAATAACATACTTTATTTATATTGTCAACAGTTTTTTTCAACTTTTTTAATTTTTTTTATGCAAAGTGTCAATAGAGTTGTAAATTACCGATTTTTAAGGGAAATTTGGTGGCGGAATGTGTTTTTTGCTCTTTTTGTCGCATAATAAAAAAAACGGCATTTAAAAGGAAGCATATGTAAATATTTTGCTGTTGACTTGTCGGTGCCGATATTGTAAAATATAGTTACAGAAAGAATTTTATCCGAAAGGAAGTTTTAGCCATGACAGAAGAAATGGGATTCGGACCCGAAATTCTCACCCTTATCGACGAAGAGGGTGTAGAACACGAGTTTGAGCTTTTAGACGAACTTGACACCGATGACGGCGAGCACTACATCGCCATTTTCCCCACCGCAAACAATTCTCAGGAATACATTGACAGTGACGGCGAGCTTATCATTATGAAAATCGACCACAATGACCCCGATGAAAGTTATATGCACATCGAGGATGAGGAAGAATTTGACCGCGTTGCAGCAGTTTTTGTTGAGCGTCTGTCTGATGAATTTGAGTTCCTCTATCCCGACGAGGAAGAGGGCAAATAACCCAATGACCTTTACTGCCTTGTTTGAAACATTACTTCTATTATAATCCAACACTTTTATAATCAGGAAAGCTTCTTTGGCAGCCTATTGCAGACCTCCCGCATTTGCGGACGAAGGGAGCGTGAATCTGTCTCGTGGCTATACCATCCCTTTTCTTTGGAAACGGGTTTTATATCGATGTAAGACGGCAAGGCGGGCAATAAAAAAAACGCGCACATAGATTTTCTATGTGCGCTTTTCTTTTTTCTTAAACGACAAAATTATTTCCTTAACACCGAGTATCAAAAGAAAAATGGCAAGTCCTTTTCGGAGCAAATCCCCGTGAATATTTCCCGAAAGGTAGGCGCCGAGCAGTGCAGAGGGCACTGCCGCTAAAATCATAAACAAAGCCGCCTTCTTTTTTATAAAGCCATTTCTTATGTGGAAAAATATTGAAACTAGTGCTATCGGAATAAAAAACAGCAGATTTATACCCTGAGCTTTAAGCTGTGGGGTGTTTGTAAATGCTGAAAGGTAAATAAGCAGTATTCCTCCGCCGCCCATTCCCATCGAGCTTATAACCGCAGCAAAAAAGCCGACTATTGCTTGCAGAGCACCATTCATCTAAGCAGCATCCTCCCCGAAGCTATTACTATAATAATGCCGAAAATGCGCCTGAGCCAAGGGCCTGAAAGCTTTTTTAAAAGTCGCGCGCCGACCGCCGCGCCGATTATGCCTGTATAGATAAACCCAAGGCTATCGGACACCTTTACATCGCCGCGCCATAGGTACATAGCGGCGCTCACTATGGTAATCGACAGAATAACCGCTACCGAGGTGGCGTGTGCTTCTTTTTCATTTAGTCCCGCTCGGCGCAGCATCGGAACAGCAACTGTTCCGCCACCCGCTCCGAAAAAACCATTTAAAAAGCCACAAAGTGTGCCTGCGAAAAGGCAGTAAAGTTTTTTTGATTTCATAAAAGCTTTCCTTTCTGAATTGATAACATATTTTTCCTATATTGCTCATACAATTAAGTAGTGTTTTTAGGAGTTGATTGTATGAGAGACTTGACGCATGACAGGGCGGTTACTTTAGGACAGTACATAATAAGAACGGGGGCTACTGTAAGAGCGGCAGCTTCAGTTTTCAGTATCAGTAAGTCCACGGTTCACAAGGACATTTCCGAAAGGCTTAAGAAAATTGACCCCGCTCTTTACAAATCGGTTAAAAAGGTTATGGACTTAAACAAATCCGAGCGACATATCCGTGGCGGCGATGCCACCAGACGCAAATATCTTATTGTACGGCAGTTTAAAAGACAAAATCCCGAACGCTGATGCGCTCGGGATTTTTGTTTGCCCCTTTCCCGCCCGAAAATTTCGGCTGAGGGCAGTTGCGCGCCTTACTCTGCGCCTACAGGCTTTGTAATTATGCTCTCGGGGTCTATATATTTTCCGTCCTGCCGTGCCGCAAAGTGAAGATGGCTCGGCTCAGAAAGCTCTACCTTAGCGCTATCCGAAACTGTTCCTATTGCCTGACCCGATTCAACCCTCTGCCCTTTTTCAACGGAAACCTTGGAATTAAGTGAGGAATATATAGTAGTCATACCGTTAGGATGCTCAATCTCGACGGTAGTGCCCCACATATCGTCATTATAAATTTTTGAAACTGTTCCCTCGCCTGCGGCTTTAACGCTTGTACCCTTATCCGCGGCGTAGTCTACGCCTGTGTGCAGCCGCCAGTCGCCCATCGTTTTGCTCTTTACCGGCTTGTTGCCGCTAAATTTATTTAAAACCTTTCCACTGACAGGCGATATGAACAGCATCTGCTGCGATTGCTGCGAGCTTTGCGCTTCTTGCTGCGAATTTAATGAGCCTTGCTGCATTGACGACGATGTAGACTCCTCCTGCCGCGAGGATGACAAATTTGACTGCGGCGGCACATCTGTCTGCTGCGCATTGCTTTCTGTTTGTAAGTTCCATTCACTTTCATCTCCGCTCAAGCTTAATTCAGAGCTGCTCTTTGACGAGAGCAGACCATTTTTTATACGGTCGGTGCCTGTGTAAACGGCAACGCATGTAGCGGCTACCACAAGCCCAAGAACTAAATATGCGCCGTTTTTACGGACAAACCGACCAAATTTACCGCTTTTTGTATTCATTATTTTCATTCTCTTCTGCTCCTTTTAAAAACGCTGTTTGTAAAATTATTTTTGTCCCGCTTTTAAAATTTATGCATAAAAAACACAAAAATAAAAGCCTCCCGCTTGGGAGGCTTTTAGTTTTAAAAATTATTCGTCTTCGTTTTCTGCGTGTTTTAAGGGGAGATTGCTATATAGCTCGATTACGCTGCCTGACATCCAGAGCTGAGGCGTTGTTGTGACGGTAAAGCCGCAG
Source organism: Oscillospiraceae bacterium (assembly GCA_045655125.1). Classification (GTDB taxonomy): domain Bacteria; phylum Bacillota; class Clostridia; order Oscillospirales; family Ruminococcaceae; genus SIG578. The sequence goes on along the minus strand of JAZOOR010000028.1, from coordinate 9,448 downwards.
CCATTCTGACAATTCCACTCGTAAAACTCGCGTTTGGGGAATGCGAGCGAAGATAAAATCGAGGTAATAACACCGCCATGGGTGATAATAACTGTATCTGTAATACCTGTTTTCATAGCATATTCAGCGACCTTGGAAAAGCCCTCATAGCATCTCTGGGCAAACTCAAGTCCGCTTTCGCCCTCGGGCACGGCGTCCTTCATTCCACCTTTTGCCCATTTTATAAATTCGCTATCGGATTTAAGCTCCTCGTATCCTCTGCCCTCAAAGGCACCGAAATCGCACTCAGAAAGCTCATCGACTATCATATAGTTTCTATCTGGATACAGGGCATGCGCCGTTTGTATGCACCTGAGCATAGGGCTTGTAAAAATAACATCCGCCTCAGGATACCATAGCTTTTCTCTCAGCTCTTTAAGCTCACTCATTCCCGCCGCCGAAAGAGCTACATCGGTTTTTTTGCCGATATATTTACCGAGGTGGCATTCATCGAGCTTTCCGTGACGGATAAGATGTATTCTGTAAGTTTTCATTTATTCACCGCTTTATATTTTGTTATTTACAGTATAGCCTTTTTTGCCCTTTGTTGCAAGTATAAATTTTTTCTTCAAAATTCGACTTTTAGACTTTACAAAATGTATAAAATGGGTTATAATAATTTTCCCACACTAATTTTGAGAGAGGCAGGTGACACAAGGTAATGAATAATAATTTCCCAAGAATAATTACCCTTTTGCGCAAAGAGCGCAAAATCACCCAGAAAAAAGCTGCCGCCGACCTCGGCGTTTCGCAGGCGCTGCTCTCTCACTATGAAAAAGGTATTCGCGAATGCGGGCTTAATTTCCTCGTCCGATGTGCCGATTACTACGGCGTTTCCTGCGATTATCTTTTAGGCAGAAGTCCCGAGCCTTCGGGAAAAACTTTGCTTGTAGAAGATATTCCCGCTCCCGACGAGCAAAATCGCGATGCAGTTATGTCGGGTTCAATTCTTGCAACACTTAACAAAAAGCTTGTTGCAAATTCATTAAATGTCCTTTTTGACCTCTTGGCTAAATCAGAAAATCACGAACTGTTAAAATTAGTTTCTGACTCATTATTCTTAAATGTATATTCCCTTTTCCGCTTAGTTTTCAGCGCAAACGATACAAATAAGGCAGAGCTCTTTAAGCTCTCAGAGCGGCTTTACGGCGAGCTTGCCCCCGCCGCAATGCTCAGAGACCAAGCTTACATACGCTCTAATTTAGGAGATAGGGACAGCGTTAATACCGAGAAGCTTTCCATTTCAACCGAAAGTCTTTCTAAGGATTACCCCTTATTCGCAACCTCGTTATTTAACCTTATTAAAAATGCGGAAATTTCCCTTGAGGAAATATCAAAGCGCTAAATAAAAATTAAAACGGCAGCTATACGCTGCCGTTTTTTATTTTATTAGTTATTCTTTTCTTTAAGAAGGTCGCGGATTTCGGTAAGAAGCTGCTGCTCTGCACTTATTTCGGGCTCTGCTGCTTCTTCTGCTGCCTCCTGTGCTTCCTCTTCCTTTTTCTTAAGCTTCTCAGCGGTTTCCTTTACCTTGTTCTGAAATGCAAGGATAACTCTGAGAGCTACAAAGATGGAGAATGCAACGATAAGAAAGTCGATAATACTCTGAATAAACAAACCGTATCTGATGGCGCTTTCTGCAACCGTTTCAACACCGCCCTCAACGACTGCGGGAGAAATAACATATTTCCATTCTGTTACATCAAGACCACCCGTAAGAATACTAATAGCAGGCATAATGATGTCGTTTACAAGGCTTGTGATAATCTTATTGAATGCGCCGCCTATGATGACAGCAACTGCCATATCAATAACATTACCCTTTGCAATAAAATTCTTGAAATCCTCAAAAAACTTCTTCATATGTACTTTCGTCCTTTCATTTTTTCTATAATTTATATTACTATTTTAATTGTTATTTGTCAATTGCAATGCTGTATTTTTAATAGTTATCTTGACCATATTACCTATGTATTAGAGCGGTGTTATTGTTTTATTTGTAAATTATTTTTAAACTGTCCCAAAGACTATTGACATAAGGGAAATTTTGGAGTAAGCTATGTTTAGCACTCACAGGTAAAGAGTGCTAAATCGAGGTGTTTATATGAACTTAAACAACCGAAAGCTTACCGTTCTTTCGCTGATAGCTAAAAGCTATCTCAAAACAGGTGAGCCTGTTGGCTCAAAATCGCTGGTTTCTCAGCTTGGAAGCGCGGTTTCCTCCGCCACCATACGCAACGATATGGCCCAGCTTGAGCGTCAGGGGCTTTTATATCAGCCACACACCTCTGCCGGCAGGATTCCAACGGCGGCAGGTCTTCACCTTTATGTTGACAGGCTAATGGAAAAAAGGCAACTCTCTCGGGAGCGCCGCGCCTTTATTGACTCGCTCTTTTCGGGCGTTAGCAGTACTCAGAGTGCAATTTCGGCAGCATCAGATGCTTTAGCCGAATATTCTAACTGCGCCTCTTTTTCAATCTCACCGAGCGGCGAGAGTGTCCGCCTTAAGCAGATTGATTTTATAAAGGTTGACAGCCAGACGATAGTTTTTGTATTACTTACAAGCACCAATGTTGTAAAGAGTGTATTGGTAAGGCTTTATGGCGAAGTAACAAGCGAGGCTCTCTCCGCCCTTTCAAATGCGGCGCGCTTAAAGCTTTGTGACCTTTCGCTTTCAGACATTACTATGCCGCTTGTTCAGACCATGGCGGCAGAGTTATCTGAGTATGCGCTATTGTTTTCGCCGTTCTTTGAGTCACTTTGCGCTGCGGCAGCTGAGCTTTCCTCACCGGGACTGTATGTTAAAGGTCAGGATAATCTGCTGCGTGCCGCTCCACATTCGCACGATGCCGCAAAGGCGCTGAGTTTTCTTCACTCAAACCGCCTTTTAGGGCTTGTAAATCAGCACAGCGGTCTTAGCATTGTTATTCCCGAAGCCTTAGATACGGGAAGCAGCGCACTTGTTTACTCGGGATTTAAGTTTTCGGGCGACCTTGTGGGAACAATCGGAATTTTAGGTCCTTATCGATTAGATTACGGCAATATCATTCCAATGATAGAATATTTTTCCACTTCTCTGGAAAAGATGTTTAAAAAAGAATTTGACAAATAAAGAATGACAAAAGGAGGCTCTGAAAGATGAGTGAAAAGCAGGAAACTGCAAAGTGCGCAGAGGCTGAGGCTACTAAAAAAGAGCAAAAGCCCAAAACCTCTAAAAAAGAGGCGGCGCTCAATGCAGAAATAGAGGCTTTAAAAGAAGAACTTGCTACTCAGAAAGACACATATTTAAGGCTTTGCGCCGAATATGATAATTTCCGCAAGCGCACCGCCAAAGAAAAGGATGACATTTACAGAAACGCAACCTCAAATGCTGTTTTGGATTTGCTACCTGTCATTGACAATTTTGAGCGTGCTGTAGCGGCTCAGGGCGAAAATGAAGACCCTGGATTTGTAATGATATATACACAGTTTAAGGAGTATCTTACAAAGCTCGGTGTCAACGAAATGGCTGTAGAGGGAGAAAAATTTGACCCCAATATGCATATCGCAGTTATGCATATCGAAGATGACAGTGTACCCGAAAGTACAGTTGTCGAAGTTTTTCAAAAGGGCTACACCTTATCTGACAAGGTTATCCGCCCTGCATGCGTTAAAGTTGCAAATTAACATTTAATATAAAAGGAGATTTATTACTATGTCTAAAATCATCGGAATTGACCTTGGAACTACCAACTCTTGCGTTGCCGTTATTGAAGGCGGCGAGGCTATCGTTATCGCCAATGCTGAAGGCGCACGCACCACACCCTCTGTTGTTGCTTTCACAAAAGACGGCGAGCGTCTTGTAGGTCAGGTTGCAAAAAACCAGGCCATTACTAACTTTGACCGTACAGTTTCTTCCATCAAGCGCCATATGGGCAGCGACTATAAGGTTGACATTGACGGAAAGAAGCTCACACCTCAGGAAATTTCTGCAATGATTCTTCAAAAATTAAAGGCTGACGCTGAAAGCTATCTCGGCGAGACTGTTACTGAGGCTGTTATCACTGTTCCTGCTTACTTTACCGACGCTCAGCGTCAGGCAACCAAGGACGCAGGTAAAATTGCAGGCCTTGAGGTTAAAAGAATTATAAACGAGCCTACCGCTGCCGCTCTTGCATACGGCATTGACAAGGAACAGGACCAGAAGGTTATGGTTTATGACCTTGGCGGCGGTACATTTGATGTTTCCATCATCGAGATTGGCGACGGTGTTCAGGAGGTTCTTGCTACCGCAGGTAACAACAAGCTGGGCGGTGACGACTTTGACCAGAGACTTATGGACTATTTCTGCGCAGAGTTTAAAAAGACCTCGGGAATTGACCTTTCCGGTGACAAAATGGCTATGCAGCGTGTTAAAGAGGCTGCTGAGAAGGCAAAAATCGAGCTTTCAGGTGTTACTCAGGCTCACGTTAACCTTCCCTTCATTACTGCTGATGCAACAGGCCCCAAGCACCTTGATTTAACTATTACAAGAGCAAAGTTTAACGAGCTTACCGCTGATTTGGTTGAGGCTACCATGGGTCCCGTAAAGCAGGCTCTTTCTGATGCAGGTCTCTCGCCCTCTGACCTTCACAAGGTACTTTTAGTCGGCGGCTCAACCCGTATTCCCGCCGTTTCTGATGCTGTTAAGAATTACACAGGCAAGGAGCCTTTCAAGGGCATTAACCCCGATGAGTGTGTTGCTCTCGGTGCTGCAATTCAGGGTGGTGTTCTCGGCGGTGAGGTTAAGGGACTGCTTCTCTTAGACGTTACTCCCCTCTCACTCGGCCTTGAAACTCTCGGCGGTGTCTGCACAAGAATTATCGAGCGCAACACCACCATTCCTACCAAGAAATCACAGATTTTCTCCACCGCGGCTGACGGTCAGACCTCTGTTGAAATCAACATTCTTCAGGGCGAGAGAGAGTTTGCTAAAGACAACAAATCTCTCGGTATGTTCCGCTTAGACGGAATCCCTGCCGCTCCCAGAGGAGTTCCTCAGATTGAGGTTTCCTTTGATATTGATGCCAACGGTATCGTTAATGTTTCGGCAAAGGACCTCGGAACAGGCAAAGAACAGAAAATTACCATCACTTCTTCCACCAATATGTCCAAAGAGGATATTGAAAAGGCTGTTCAGAACGCTGAGCAGTTTGCAGCTGAGGACAAAAAGCGCCGTGAGGAAATTGATGTCCGCAACAACGCAGACCAGATGGTTTACCAGACCGAGAAGACCATTGGTGAGCTTGGTGACAAGTTAGAGGCTGCCGACAAGGACGACCTTAATGCAAAGCTCGAGGCTCTCAAAGAGGCTCTTAAAGGAACCGACACCGAGGCTATCAAAGCAAAACAAGATGAGCTTCAGAAAGCATTCTTTGCTGTTTCTCAGAAGGTTTACAGTCAGGCAAACGCACAGCAGGAGGCTGCCGGTGGAGCAGATGCAGGCGCAGGCGCTGCAGGTGCTGATTATGTCGATGCTGACTACTCCGAAGTTAAGGACGAAAACGGCGAAAACAAATAAATCAAAATAGCAGCATTTGCCGCCCGTGGCTTTGGGCGGCTTATGCCTTTTGTGGACAATGTTTTTTAAAGGGTGAATAAAATTGGCAGAAAAACGAGATTATTACGAGGTGCTTGGATTATCAAAAGGCGCCTCTGAGGATGAAATCAAAAAGGCTTACAGACAGAAAGCCAAGCAGTATCATCCAGACTTGAATCCCGGTGACAAAGAGGCTGAGGCAAAATTTAAAGAAGCCAGCGAGGCGCACGAGGTTCTTTCTGACCCTCAGAAACGCGCAAGGTATGACCAGTTTGGCCACGCAGGAGTTGACCCGAGCTACAACGCAGGCGGTGGTGGCTACGGCGGCGGTTTTGGCGGTTTTGGCGGATTTGGCGGCGGTATGGATTTTGACCTTGGAGATATATTTGGTTCTATTTTCGGCGGTGGTGGCAGACGCGCTAATCCTAACGCCCCGCGCAGAGGAAATGATGTTGAGGTTTCTATTTCCATCGACTTTTTAGAGGCTTGCCACGGCGTTAGCAAAACTATTGAGTTCAGTCATATGGACAAATGTCCCGAATGTAATGGCAGCGGCGCGGCAGCAGGCTCTACTCCTCAGACCTGCCCCGATTGCGGCGGCAGCGGTCAGGTTCGCATGACACAGCGCACACCTTTCGGAATGACCACCACTATGCGCCCCTGCTCACGTTGCGGCGGAAAAGGTAAGATTATTTCTAATCCTTGCAAAAAGTGTAACGGCAGCGGTCAGGTAAGGCGCACACGCAAGCTTGATATAAACATTCCCGCAGGTATTGATGACGGTCAGGTCTTAACTCTGCGCTCTCAGGGCGATATCGGCTTTAACGGCGGACCTTCGGGTGATGTGCTTGTGGATGTTTTGGTGCGTCCTCACCCCATCTTTAAGCGCGATGGGTATCACATATACTGCGAAGTTCCCATAACATATGTTCAGGCGGCTCTCGGCGACGAGCTGACGGTTCCTACCATTGACGGCAAGGTTAAATACAAAATTCCCGAGGGAACTCAGCCGGGAACCACCTTCCGCCTTAAAAACAAAGGTGTTAAGCAATTAAATGGCAGTTCCCGCGGAGACCAGTATGTCTCGGTTGCAGTTGAGGTGCCGAAAAATCTTTCCAAAAAGCAAAAAGAAGTGCTTCGCGAGCTTGATAAATCTCTTTCTGATGCGAGCTACGAAAAGCGTCGCGGCTTTTTTGACAGACTAAAGGATTTATAAAAATAAAAAAGGGGGAGTTTGCGTGAAAACAAATCCCGTTATCGCGGCGGAAACCGCATCGGATTTGCGGCAGGATATTTTTAAAACAGGCACTGTGCTCTGCTTTTTTATGCCGCTTTGCTATTTTCTTGCTTCCCTTTTTCTCTCTGTGTACTCTAAAAGCAGCACTCTTAATGGTGAGGAGCTCACTACAGCTTTTATAGATAGCTCTTTTTTTCCCGCTTACACACTTGCAGTTTCGCTCATTCCTATACTCTGCTGCACTGTGCTGCTTTTTGTCTTTTACAGGCGCAGGTTTTCCATTATGATGATAAAGCCTGCGGTGAGCCTTAAAAGCTTTATTCTGATAACCTGCGCGGGACTTATTTCAATACCGCTTTGCAGCGCAGTTTCTGAAATCACGGTAAAAACAATGCAACGCGCAGATTTAGGTGTCAGCACTACCGATGCGCCAAACGGTGCATTTGCAACGCTCATCTTTATACTCGCACACGTTATAATAGCTCCCATTTTAGAGGAGCTGCTATTCAGAGGACTTATTTTGGAGCGGCTTAGACGATACGGAGATGTTTTTTCGGTGCTTACAAGCGCTATGATGTTTTCTCTGCTTCACAGCTCCCTCCAGAGCTTTCCTTCTGCATTTGTAAGCGGCATTATTTTTGGTCTTATTGCTATATGGACGGGGTCTTTCTTGGCGCCCACAATAATTCACGCGCTAAATAACGCCCTTTCGGTTTTACTTATACTTATATCCGCAAAAGCAACATCTGCGGCGGCTGACTTAGTGTTTATCGGCGCCGTTGGTGCATTTGTGATAATATCTGTCTGCGCTATTTTTATCATTTTAAAAACAAAGCCCGACACCTTTTCCCTTGTCTTTTCAGGGCAGATGCTTACAAAAAAGAGAAAAGCAGGGATTTTGTTTTTAAGTCTTCCTATGATAGTGTTTATATTATTATCTTTGTCTTCCGCACTTTCTGCGGCAGCAGCATAATAGGAGCATCTTATGAAAAGTGACTTACATTATATGCGCATAGCATTAAGGCAGGCTAAAAAGGCTGCCGAGATGGGAGAGGTTCCCGTCGGGGCGGTTTTGGTAAAGCGCGAGTGTGACGGCAGCGAGAAAATTATAAGCTACGGCTATAACAAGCGCGAGAGCCGTAAAAATGCGCTTATGCACGCAGAAATTTCCGCTATTGACAAGGCTTGCCGCCGTCTTAAAACCTGGCGGCTTTCAGGCTGTACCCTCTATGTTACGCTTGAGCCTTGCCCGATGTGTGCGGGTGCGGCGATAAACGCGAGGCTTGACCGAGTAGTTTACGGAGCGTGCGACCTTCGGTTCGGAGCCTGCGGCTCAGCGGTAAACCTATACGAGTTTCCTTTTAACCACATTCCAGAGTTAAGTGGCCCTATAATGCAGGAGAAATGTGCGGCTATTCTTACAGATTTTTTTAAGGCTCGCAGAAAAAAGTCTTAATTTGTTTACGCTTTATTTGTTGTTTTAGAATATTTTTTAGGGTAAAATATAAAACGAAACGGAGAGCAGTATGTTTGGGTATTTGAGGCCGATGAAGCCCGAAATGAAAATTTGTGAATATCAGACATACAACGCAGTTTACTGCGGGTTTTGTCGCGCAATGGGAGCTTCCGGCTCTTTTCTGCGGCTTACTCTGAGCTATGATTTTACCTTCTTTTGTCTGCTGTCCCTTTCGCTTTCTGAGGATTTTTGCGGTTTTGAAAAGTGCCGTTGCCCCGTAAAACCATTCGGGAAACGCACCTGCGTAAAAAACTCTCCACAGCTTTCATATGCAGCCGACCTTGCAGTTTTAATGCTTTACGCAAAGCTCAGTGACAATCTTTCAGACCGCGACGGCGGCACACTTTTTGCCCGTTTGGCACAGCTTTACATTACTCCTCGTTATCGAAAGATTGCAAAGAGGCTGCCGAGCGAGAATGAAGCTCTTAAAGCTTATCTTTCATCTCAGCAAAAGGCAGAGGAGCAAAAATCGGGTGTTGATGCCTGCTGCCACCCTACCGCAGAGCTTTTATCGAGCTTTTTCTCAGCTCTCGGCATAGAAAATGAGCAAAAAGAAAATTTATCGCGGCTTGGATATGTTTTGGGACGGTGGATTTATCTTTTAGATGCGGCCGACGATTTGGAAAAGGACATAAAAAGCGGCGCATTTAATCCCTTAAAAACAGGTGACGAACTTTCGTCTGATGAAATTGATAAAATAAAAAAGGATGCCGAGCTTTCGCTTAACATCTGTATCAGCGAGGCTTGTGACACGTTAATTAAACTTAAAACCTATCACTTTGAGCCAATTATAAATAATATTATTTTCTTAGGTCTTAAAAATACTCAGAGTGCTGTTTTGCACTGTAAAAATAAAAAGGAACGGAGGCTTGCCTTAAATGGAAAATCCATATAAAGTTTTAGGAGTTGCAGAAACTGCAAGTGACGAGCAGATAAAGGCAGTTTACCGCGAGCTTTGCAAAAAATATCATCCCGATCTGCGTTCTGAAGGCATTTCCAGAGAGGAAGCCGAAAAAAAGATGGCTGAAATCAACGCGGCTTACGATAAAATTATGCTCAGCCGACGCGATGGCTCGGGTAGCTCTTCTTCGGGCACATA
>JAZOOR010000027.1:0-13296 GCA_045655125.1 Oscillospiraceae bacterium | reverse complement strand
TACTCGTCCTATTCTTGCAGAGGTTCAGGCCCTTGTTTCAAAGAGTGGACTTGCTGCCCCAAGAAGAGTTTCAACGGGATTTGATTACAGCAAAATGGCAATGCTTATAGCAGTTTTAGAAAAAAGAGTAGGCTATTATTTCGGAAATCTTGATGCCTATCTTAATATTGTCGGTGGTCTCAGACTCGATGAGCCTGCCGCAGACCTTGCTGTTGCCGCAGCATTGGTTTCAAGCCTTGCGGACAGACCTGTTGATGAAAATGCACTTGTTTTCGGTGAGGTGGGACTTGCGGGTGAAATCCGCTCTGTTATGAACGCCGAGGAGCGTATACGCGAAGGCGCAAGGCTCGGATTTAAAAAATGTATAATACCTAAACAAAATGCAATAAAGCTCACCCAAAGTATTGAGGGGATGGAAATAATCGGAGTTTCCAATATTAAAGAGGCTCTGAGTCATCTGAAGAATTAAAAACAGAGCTGTCTTGTTTTTCTTCTTCGGGGGGATCAAAATAAATACAGCTTGAATTTCCACAGTGCTTAGAAGCCGAGGCATCGCTCAAAAAACAATAACCTTCGCGCTGATATTTGCAGTTAAAATTGCACGAAATTAAATTCATTTTATACACCACCAAAATTAGTTTTATATTTCTCACGAGTTTTATTCATTGTATAGACTTTATGAGAAAAAAAGAAAAAACATTCATAAATAACCTCTTTTAATGCACAATATTTTTAGTAAACAGAAAGAGGCAAATATTTATGAAAACATTTAAAATTTTTCTTATAATTTTAATTTTAGCGGCGGCAAGCACTGCCGCCGTCAATATATTTTTTGATACCGTTCCCACCGTTTCGGTAGTGAAAATAGAAAAGCAGAGCTTTGAAGAATCTCTCAAATTCAGCGGTACGCTTGATGATTCAGAGTATATGAAGGTAACCACTATGGTGGGCGAAGCAAATATTTCAAGAATATCCATAGGTCAGAAGGCTGAAATCACAGGCAACGGATTTAAGGGAAAAACTTACTATGCAACTGTTGCAAAAATAGGGAAGACAGCAAAAAAAGTTAGCATAGGAAATGCTAAAACTGTTGCTGTTGAGGTGTGCCTGTCTGTTGATAATCCCGATGAGGCGCTTAAATCGGGATTTACTGCAAAGGTCAAAATCTTTACAGATAATAAATCCAATGTTATCACAGTTCCATACTCAGCCGTGCTTCAGGATGAGTCGGGGGAATATGTTTATGTTTATGATGGTGAAAAAGCAGTCCGAATGTCTGTAAAAACAGGCAGAGAGCTTGCAAGTGGATATGAGATTTTATCAGGACTAAGGCAAGGAGATCTGGTTATCACCTATGCCAAGGATATAAAAAAGAATAACTCTGCAGTTAATGTGAGTTTAAAGGGAGCACAATAAAATGGGTGTGCTTTCTATGATTTTAAAAAGCTTCAGAACGAGAAAAGCAAAGATTTTGTTTCCCATAATGGGCGTGGTTGTAGGAGTAATGTCGGTTGTTGTTACCTCGAGTGTTGGCGCTATAGGAAAAGATCTTGTTTCGCGCGAGGTGAGCGGTTTAGGACTTGGCGGGCTTATGATTTCTCCAACTTATAATGAAAACGCACTCACCTTTGATGAACTTGAATATCTTAGAACTTCTAATGCTGTCGCGTCTGCTACCGCTGTGGTATACACTCCTTCAAGCATAAAAAGTATAAAGGATGAGCAGGATTGTATTTTGTGGGGAGTAGACGATAGCACAAGCAAGATAATGAGCCTTGAACTGCTTTACGGCAGAGAAATAACACAGAGCGATATATCCAGAGGAGCAAATGTCTGCCTTGTAGATGCCTCATATGCCAAAGAGAATTACGGCAGGGAAAATATTGTCGGCAAAAAAATTAGTGTTGCAATGCCTTACGGATATGAGCAGCTTGAAGTTATTGGAATTACCGATAGTGAATCGAGCCTTGTAAAAAGTTTTGTATCCGACTATATTCCTTGCTTTGTGTATGTTCCGTATACGCTTATGAAAACTGCAACTGGAGACTCTTTTTTCAGTAGTATAGCCGTAAATATAAACGAGGATTTAACTGCCTATCAGGCAGAAAGCGCCATAAGAGCACACCTTGATGATTTTCTGAGCACAACCGATTCATACAAAATAGAAAATATGCTAAGCTATAGCCAGACTATAGAAAAAATTTTATCAATAATAACAGTTGTCCTTTCGGGTATAGCAGGAATATCACTGCTTGTTTCAGGCATTTCCATAATGACTGTTATGACGTTTTCAGTCGGTGAGAGAACGCGGGAAATAGGTATTAAAAAGGCTATTGGAGCGGGCTTCTTTGATATAATGCTTGAGTTTCTCGTGGAGGGAACTTTAATATCTGCAATCGGAGCAGTATTAGGCTCTGTTTTAGGAATTTTAGCAATTATAGTGGGCTGCAGTATTTTTTCTATTACTCCCGTTTTTGATAACAAAATGATTTTGATATGTATGGTAGCGGCCGCTGTGTTTGGTACTATTTTCAGCATTTATCCCGCTATGCGAGCGGCAAGGCTCCAACCTGCCGAGGCGCTCAGACGCAGTTGAGAGGTGAAAAAGCATGTATGTAGAAACCCCTAATCTCCCAAAGGGAGATGTCTGCCTTGCGGCTGTGGGTGAGGAATTTGAAAGTGTTATCTCGGCTCTGAATATAATGGGGATAGAAACAATTTGCGTTTCAAAGGATTTGCGCCTTGAACACTATGAACGCAGCCATCCGGATTTGAGACTTTTTCACTTTGGAAGTAAGGAGATTATGATATATAGCGAGGATAAAGCACTGAAAGAGGCTTTAGAGAAACAAGGCTTTGATATTTTATATGCAGATAATGAAATTGAGGCAAAATATCCTCGATGTGCCGCGCTTAACGCACTCAGAATAGGCAAATATCTTGTTTGCAATAAAAAATCTGTTGATAGTGCGCTACTATTTGAGGCTGAAAAAAGGGGGTTAGAAATAGTTTATTCAAACCAAGGTTATAGTCGCTGTGCTGTGTGCGTTGTGTCAGACACTGCGGCTATAACTTCAGACCCCTCAATGTACTCGGCTCTTAAAGACAAAATAGATGTTCTTAAAATATCTACGGGACATATCCGCCTTGCCGATACATATGATGGAATGATAGGCGGATGCAGCTTTATGATAGGGGAAAGACAACTTGCATTTTGCGGTGATATAGAAAAACATCCAGATTTTGATAAAATACATAAATTCTTGCAAGATTGCAATGTAGGATACACCTGCCTTTTTAGAGATGAACTGATTGACATCGGAACTGTTATACCGCTTAAAATAAAGTAATTCTTTAAAAATATTTACAAAAACACTTGATTTTTGTAATGAGGTGTGCTATTATATTAAAGCATTTGAGTTTCCGCGCGTAGCGTGGGGGTTAATGCTTGACAATTTGTCACGACATTAAAGCGGATAGTCCTCTGCCATCATATAGATTTTGGTAAGAATGTCTGAAAATTAAGGAGGAAGAACATCAATGGATGCTCTCAAGCTGATGGCAAATGATTGCCTCAAAGAAAACAAGCCCGAATTCTCTATAGGTGACACCGTTAAGGTTCACGTAAAGATTAAGGAAGGCGAAAGAGAAAGAATTCAAACCTTTGAAGGAACCGTTATCTCCCGTAAACACAGCGGAGTTTCTGAAACCTTCACTGTACGCCGCGTATCTTACGGCGTAGGCGTGGAAAGAGTTTTCCCTCTCCACTCTCCTAACATCGACAAGATCGAGGTTATCAGAAAAGGTAAGGCTCGCAGAGCTAAGCTTTATTACCTTCGTGGCAGAGTCGGTAAGGCTGCTAAGGTTAAAGAGCAGATTAACTAAATACTGCTATCAAAAAGGGACTTCATTGTCCCTTTTTTGCTATAGTTTTTTAATTAAGGCTGGTGAAATGTATGTCCGTTCAGGAAGAGTTTTCTATAAAATCAGAGGTTTTTGACTGGTTTGAAGCGATATGCTTTTCGGTAGTTGGAATTATTCTGGTTTTCACACTGTTTTTCCGCTCTGCTCAGGTTGAGGGAAACTCTATGCTTCCCAACTATAGAAATGGGGACAGGCTTCTTCTTGTCAACACTGCAATTTCAGGTGTACATATAGGAGATGTTGTTGTTATCACTCAGCCCACAGCCGTCGGCCACCCAATTATAAAGAGGGTTATTGCAACCGAGGGTCAAACTGTTGATATTGATTATACTACAGGAAGCGTATATGTTGACGGCACTGAAATTTACGAGCCTTACATAAGGGAAAAAATTTCAACAATGCCGCTAAACCCTGTTAAAATTCCTTTTACTGTTGGAGAAGGCAAGATTTTTGTTATGGGAGATAACCGTAACGAATCTAGCGATAGTAGGGAAGCAGGTATTGGAGAAATTGACACAAGATATATTATGGGAAAGGTCTTTTTCAGAATTCTCCCGCTAAATTCCTTTGGAACTATAGTCTAAAAATCGGAGGAAAAAATGAGTCAGACACCTAATATACAGTGGTTCCCCGGCCATATGGCAAAAACAAGGCGTCTTATCAGAGAATGTCTTCCTATGGTCGATGCTGTTGCCGAAATTCGCGATGCAAGGGTGGTTCTCAGCAGTAAAAACCCCGAAATTGAGAAGCTCATCGGCAATAAAAAAAGAATTCTTATCTTAAACAAATCCGATTTTGCCGATAATGCTACAACTCGGAAATGGTGTGAGTATTACAAGGCGCAGGGAATAGAAACCGTTGTTACCGATAGCCGAAGCGGAAAAGGAGTAAATCTGTTTCCTCAGGCTGTGCGTCGAGTTCTAAAGGATAAGCTTGATGTGTGGCAAAACAAGGGAATGGGAACAAAAGCACTCAAAATTATGATAGTTGGTATACCCAATGTCGGAAAATCTTCGTTTATAAACAGGCTTTCCAAGAGTAAAAAAGCAAAGGTTGAGGATAGACCGGGCGTTACCCGCGGAATTCAGTGGGTAGATGTTGACTCCTCACTTCAGCTTCTTGATATGCCCGGTATGCTCTGGCCCAAGTTTGAGAGCCAGAAGGTGTCGGAACATCTGGCATTTACAGGTGCGATCAAAGATGATATTATGGATATAGAGCTTTTGGCTGTGCGCCTTCTCGAGTGCCTGTCCGAGCAATATCCACAGATGCTTTGCGAGCGCTATGGCATTGAGATTTCAGATGGTGATGACGGCTATGAGCTATTACAAAAAATCGGTGCAAAGCGCGGTATGAGAATATCGGGCGGCGAGATAAATACAGAACGCGCAGCCATTATGGTTATTGATGAATTCAGAGGCTGCAAGATAGGCAGAATCTCTCTCGAAACTCCGAGCGATATTGAAAGGATGTGAGCCTTACGGCTGATTTTAAACCTTTTGAGCAAACCCTTACCCAAAATGGTTATAATGCGGTTTGCGGAGTAGACGAGGCGGGAAGAGGTCCCCTTGCAGGTCCTGTTTACGCGGCCGCTGTAATACTTAAAGAAGATGCATTTTTAGAGGGACTTAATGATTCCAAAAAGCTTTCCGAAAAAAAGCGCGACGCACTTTTTGATAAGATAATTGAGCAAAGCATTGCTTATAAAATCGTTTCTGTAGATGAAAAAACTATTGATGAGATAAATATTCTGAATGCAACTATGCTTGCTATGAAAAAGGCAGTAGAGGGGCTTGCTGTCCCCGCCGATGCTGCACTTATTGACGGTAACAAATGCCCCGAACTGAGTATCTTTTCTCAGTTTGTTATAGGTGGAGACGCAAAGGTAAAAAGTATTGCCGCAGCATCAATATTAGCCAAGGTTTCAAGGGATAGATATATGCTTGAAATGGCAGAAAAACATCCGCAGTATCAGTTTGAAAAGCATAAAGGCTACGGAACAAAGTTGCACTATCAGATGCTCGATGAACATGGCATTTCCGATGTGCATAGAATGAGCTTTTTAAAGAAATACATAGAGGCTAAACACAATGATAAATAAGCGCGCCGAGATAGGTGTTTTTGGCGAGGATTTTACTGTAAAATACCTTAAAAAACAAGGCTACAAGATAATCAGACGCAATTTTCATTCGAGATTTGGCGAAATTGATATCATAGCATCTAAAAATGATGTTGTTGTATTTGTCGAGGTGAAAACTCGTAGCGAGGATGCGATTTTCTCTCCGCGTGAAGCTGTAGATTATCACAAGCAGCAAAAATGCATTAAAACCGCGCAGTACTTTCTGATTCAGTATGGCTGTGACTGTCAGCCGCGCTTTGATGTTTCTGAGGTATTGCTTGAAAAAAGGGAAGACGCAAAGCATATAATAAAAGAGCATACATATATAGAAAATGCCTTTTGAGGTGATGATATGAAGCTTTTTGATTTGCACTGCGACACTCTGGATAAAATCTGCAGATTAGGCGGAAACCTTGAAAAATCACCCGCAACAGTCAGCCTTGATTCAATGCGGCAATATCAAAAATGTATAAGATGCTTTGCCGTGTGGACAGACGATGCACTCACCGAGCCCGAGGCAAACCAAAGATTTAATGAGCTTTATAGTGTTTTCAAAACCCAGCTTTCTCTTTTTGAAAACGAAATCACTCAGATAACTGATAAAAAAACTCTTTTAAACAGCAAAATCGGATTGGTTTTAACGGTTGAAAACGGCGCTGTATTGAATGGTAAGCTTTTTGAGATAGAAAATCTTGCATCTTTAGGTGTAAAGATGTTGACACTTACATGGAATGGTGAGAATTCATTGGGGTTTGGACAGCT
The DNA here is from genome assembly GCA_045655125.1 of Oscillospiraceae bacterium. Lineage (GTDB taxonomy): Bacteria > Bacillota > Clostridia > Oscillospirales > Ruminococcaceae > SIG578. Next base: position 6,491 of record JAZOOR010000027.1, on the reverse strand, counting down.
TAAAAACCGCGGTCTAAAGCCGTTTGGCAGAGAGTGTATACCGCTTTTAGAAAAAAACGGTATAATTATAGATGTTTCGCATCTTTCAGATGCGGGCTTTGAGGATGTATGTAAAGTCGCAAAAAAGCCTTTTGCTGCAAGCCACAGTAACGCGCGAAGCATATGTAATCACAAAAGAAATCTTACCGATGAAGAAATTTGCGAAATGATTCGCAGAAAATGCCTTATAGGACTTAACTTTTACTCGGGCTTTTTAGATAATTTTCCCGAAAAGGCGGGCGCAGTAGATATTCTTCGCCATGCAGAGCATATTCTTTCTCTCGGCGGAGAGAATGTTTTAGCTATTGGAACAGATTATGACGGCGGTAAAATGGTCTCTGATTTTGATAGCGACTATAAGCTTTCAAAAATAGAGGAACTTTTCCTTGAAAATGGCTTCTCGCCTAAAATAACAGATAAAATTTTATATAAAAATGCAGAAAAATTCTTTTTAGATAATCTATAAGGAAGTGTAAATATGTATTACAACAGCACAAGAAACAGTCAGGTCTTAAAAACATCAAAGTTTGCTATTGCAAACGGTATTTCAGAAGAGGGAGGCCTTTTTGTACCATCTGAAATCCCCAAGCTTTCTTTAAAACAGCTTGAAGATATGTCAACCTCAAACTATCGCACTATTGCTAAAACCGTTCTTTCCAAGTTTTTAACCGATTTTACAAAAGAGGAAATCGACAACTGTGTAAATAGCGCATACACCTCAAAGAAATTTGAGTCTGATGAAATAGCTCCTATCCACAAGCTTAGCGGAACAGCATCTGTTCTTGAGCTGTGGCATGGACCCACCTGCGCATTTAAGGATATGGCTCTCCAAATCCTTCCGCATCTTATGATGACCTCTGCAAAAACAGTTCTTGATAACAAGAAAATCGTTATCCTTGTTGCTACCTCGGGCGATACGGGAAAAGCAGCATTAGAGGGCTTTAAGGATGTTGAGGGAACAGGAATACTGGTATTTTATCCCGAGGACGGAGTCAGCAAGGTTCAGAAGCTGCAGATGAACACTCAGGAGGGTGAAAATGTCTGCGTTTGCGGAATTGATGGTAACTTTGACCACGCTCAGAGCGGAGTAAAGGCAATTTTCACCGACCCTAAAATGCGTGAAAAGCTGTCTATGAATAATATGATTTTCTCAAGTGCCAACTCAATCAACTGGGGCAGGCTTGTTCCTCAGGTGGTTTATTATGTCTCTTCCTACTGCCGCCTTATTAAAAACGGCGATATCAAGGCAGGGGACAAGGTTAACTTTGTTGTTCCCACAGGTAATTTCGGCAATATCCTTGCAGGCTATTATGCTATGCAGATGGGTGTTCCCATAAATAAGCTTATTTGCGCCTCAAATTCCAATAATGTACTTACCGACTTTATCAAAACAGGAACATACGATAAAAACAGAGAGTTCTTTACAACTGTTTCTCCCTCTATGGATATTCTCATTTCAAGCAACCTTGAGCGCCTTATTTACGATATGAGCGGCAAGGATGACAAAAAGCTTTGTGAGTTTATGAGCGCTCTGGCAAGTGACGGCAAATACACAGTCGATAAGGAAATACAGGAGAAAATTTCAAAGCTGTTTGTTGGCGGCTGCTGTAGCGATGCTGAGACACTTGAAACCATTTCTCAGACCTTTAAGAAGTACAACTATCTGTGTGACACCCACACAGCCGTTGCAGTTAAGGTTTATGAGGATTATTTCAAAGAAACAGGCGACCTTACTAAAACTGTTATTGTTTCAACCGCAAGTCCTTATAAGTTTGCAAGCGATGTTCTTTCTGCTGTTGCAGTAGATAAAAAGGCAGAGGACGAATTTGAGGTTATCGATATACTCGAGAGTGTAAGCGGCACTAAGGCTCCCACTCAGCTTAAGAGCCTTAAAAATAAAGAGGTGCGCTTTAATAATGTTTGCAAAAAGCAGGAAATGGAAAAGGTCGTGCTTGAAACTCTAAAAATAGACTAAACGGAGGAGCGACAATGTCACTCTACTGTATCTCAGACCCGCATTTGTCATTATCCTGCGACAAACCGATGGATGTTTTTGGCGGTCGATGGCAGGATTATGTAAAAAAGCTTGAGCAAAATTGGAATGAGCAGATAGGCGCAGAAGACACCGTTGTCATACCGGGTGATATCTCGTGGGGTATGAATTTAAATGAATCTTTAGCGGATTTTGCTTTTCTTGATGCTCTTGCAGGCAAGGAAAAGATAATTCTTAAGGGTAACCACGATTACTTTTGGACTTCGCGCAGTAAAATGGAAGATTTTTTTGAGAAAAACGCCCTTACCACCTTAAAAATTCTGCATAATAACTTTTTTCCGTACGGAGAAGAGTATGGAATTTGCGGGTCGCGCGGTTGGATAAATGAATCGGGAAGGGCTCAGGACAAAAAAATTTTAGACCGCGAGGCAATGCGTCTTGAAACATCAATTTTATCCTGCACAGAGAGCGGAAGACAGCCTATAGTTTTTCTTCACTACCCGCCCATTTACGCAGAAACCGTCTGCAGCGAAATTTTTGATATTTTAAAGCGCTATAATATTAAGAAATGCTATTACGGACATATTCACGGAAACGGCTACAGGTATGCTATTGACGGCATCTATGACGGCATAGATTTCCGCCTTGTGTCTTGTGATTATCTTGAATTTGTGCCTCACAAGATTTTTTAGCCGAAAAACAATGAAAAAAGGTAAAAAAAGTTAAAAAAATAGTGGTAATTCAAAAATTTTTGTGTTATAATCATACAGATAATGTTATTTAAATAATATTTTTAAGCGCAAGCGAAAATCAGGAGGATGTAAAAATGACATTAGTTTCTAAGAATCAAATCGAAACCAACAAGTATGAGCTTGAGATTTCGGTCGGAGCAGAAGAGTTTGAAAGCGCATGTGCAAGCGCATACCGCAAGAATGTCGGTAAAATCAACGTAAAAGGCTTCCGTCCCGGAAAGGCTCCCCGTTCCTTTATCGAGAAAATCTATGGTAAAGAGATTTTTTATGAGGATGCCGTAAATGAGCTTTATCCCGTAGCTTACAGTGATGCTATTGTTGAGGCTCAGCTTGAACCTGTTGATCGTGCTGATATTGAGGTTGTTTCTGTTGATGAAAACGGATTTACCTTTAAAGCAAAGGTTACTGTTAAGCCTGAGGTTGAGGTTTCCGATTATAAGGGAATTAAGGCTACCAAAGAGGTTAAAAAAGTAACTGAAGATGACATAAACGCAGAAATCGACAATCTTCGCAACCGTAATGGTCGTATAATCAATGTTGAGGATAGAGCTGCACAGAATGGCGATAACACTATTATCGATTATGAAGGGTTTGTTGATGGTGTTGCTTTCGAGGGAGGCAAGGGTGAAAAACAGCCTTTAGTTCTTGGCTCAGGTCAGTTTATCCCCGGCTTTGAGGAGCAGATTGTCGGCAAAAATATCGGCGATGAGTTTGATGTTAATGTAACATTCCCTGAGGAGTATCATGCTCCCGAGCTTGCAGGAAAAGCAGCTGTGTTTAAGTGCAAGCTTCATGAGATTAAGGTTCGTGAGCTTCCCGAGGTTGATGATGAGTTTATTAAGGATGTCACCGAGTTTGAGAGCCTTGATGAATTTAAGAAGGATACAGAGAAAAAGCTTTCCGAACGCAATGAAAATGCTGCAACCGCTGAGGTTGAGGATAAGCTTATCGATGCAGTTATTGCTAATATGAAGGCTGAAATCCCCGAGGTTATGTTTGAAAACAGCGTTGACGATATGGTCAGAGACTTCTCAAGCCGTCTTGAAGCTCAGGGTATGAAGCTTGAGCTTTATCTCCAGTACACAGGTATGGATATGGATGCATTCCGTAAAACCTTCCGTGAGCAGGCTGAGAGACAGGTTAAAATCCGCCTTGCACTTGAAAAGATTGCAAAGCTTGAAAACCTCTCCGCTTCTGATGAGGATATCGACGCTGAGTATAAAAAGGTTGCAGAGAGCTACAGAATTGATGTAGAGCAGGTTAAAGCATTTATTCCTGCTGAGGAAATCGGTAAGGACCTTGCAATGCAGAAGGCTATTGACTTTGTAAGAGATAATGCTGAAATCTCTGTAAAAGAGAAAAAGGCTGCTGCGAAGAAACCCGCTGCAAAGAAACCAGCAACCAAAAAGGCAGAGGAAGGCGAGAAGGCTGAGGAGAAAAAGCCCGCTGCTAAGAAGACAACTGCTGCTAAGAAAACCACAACCGCAGCAAAGTCCACCACCACTGCAAAGAAAACTACAACTGCAGCTAAAAAGCCCGCAGCAAAGAAACCCGCTGCAAAAAAGGAAGCTGACGCTGAATAATCTTCATCAGCCTATCCTAAAATAGTGTTAAATGCGATTCCGAAGCGCTGATATTTAAGTTTAAGTATCATCGCTTCGGAACGGCTGTTTTAAAAATCATTTCCCTATGGAAAGGAGTAAGTGCCATGAGTTTAGTTCCTATGGTAGTAGAGCAAACCAGCAGGGGAGAGCGTTCCTATGATATTTTCTCCCGCCTTTTAAACGACAGAATTATTATGCTTTGTGATGAGGTAAACGATGCAACAGCAAGCCTTGTAGTTGCTCAGATGCTTTATTTAGAGGGTCAGGACCCCGATAAAGATATTCACCTCTATATCAATAGCCCCGGCGGTTCTGTTACAGCAGGTATGGCTATTTTTGACACTATGAATTATATCAAACCTGATGTATCCACAATCTGCATTGGTATGGCTGCAAGTATGGGAGCATTTCTGCTCGCTGCAGGCGCAAAGGGTAAGAGATTTGCTCTTCCCAACAGTGAAATTATGATTCATCAGCCTCTTGGCGGTACAAAAGGTCAGGCAACTGATATTATGATTCACGCAGAGCATATCATTCGTATTAAGTCGCGCTTAAATCAAATTCTTTCTGAGCGCACAGGCAAGCCTCTCGATGTTATTGTCAAGGACACAGAGAGAGATAATTTTATGACTGCGCAGCAGGCGTGTGATTACGGCCTTGTGGATAAGGTTATTGACCACAGATAAAAGCATTTAAAGAAAACGGGTGAAAAGTTATGCCAAATGGCAACGGAACAGATAACAGACGCTGTATTTTCTGCGGTAAAACGCAGGAACAGGTTGATACACTTATAACATCGCCCACAGCTGCGATTTGTAATGAATGTATCGAGCATTGTAATAATATGCTTTACCCCGATGGAAAACCTACGCATCATAGACATTCTGCTAAAAAGAATTCTGTAGAAATCAACGTAATCAAGCCTGCCCAGATTAAAGAGGTGCTCGACCAGTATGTAATCGGTCAGGAAAAGGCAAAAATTGCGCTGTCTGTTGCTGTATATAATCATTATAAGCGTATAATGAACAATATTAACCACGCAACACAGAGTGATGTAGAGCTTCAAAAGAGTAATGTACTTCTCTTGGGACCTACAGGTGTAGGAAAAACACTGCTCGCACAAACTCTTGCTAAAACGCTCGATGTTCCTTTTGCTATTGCCGATGCCACCACTCTCACTGAGGCAGGATATGTTGGCGAGGACGTTGAAAACATTCTTCTTCGCTTAATTCAGGCTGCTGATTTTGATGTTGCAAAGGCAGAGTGTGGTATAATTTATATTGACGAAATCGATAAAATTGCAAGAAGGTCTGAAAATCGCTCCATTACCCGTGACGTAAGCGGTGAGGGAGTTCAGCAGGCACTTCTTAAGATAATAGAGGGAACTGTTTCCAATGTTCCCCCCGGAGGCGGAAGAAAGCATCCTCAGCAGGAATTTATCCAGATAAATACAAAGAACATTCTCTTTATCTGCGGCGGCGCGTTTGACGGTCTTGAGAAAATTATTGAAAAGCGTGTTTCCACATCTGCATTAGGCTTTGGCGCTGATGTCAAGAGTAAGGCTGAAACTGAGGCTGAAAATCTGCTTTCAAAGGTTATCCCTCAGGACCTTATTAAGTTTGGTATCATCCCCGAGCTTATCGGCCGCGTTCCTTGCATAACAAGCCTTGAAAGTCTTGATGAGGATGCTCTTGTAAGGATTCTTACCGAAACAAAAAATTCACTTGTCAAGCAGTATGAAAATCTTTTCTCGTTTGATGATGTTGAAATCCAGTTTACTGCGGATGCACTTCGCGCTGTTGCTAAAAAGGCGATTGCCAATAAAACGGGAGCGCGCGGACTACGCGCTATTATGGAGGAGGTTTTAACAAATGTTATGTTTGAAACGCCTTCCGACCCGACTATTGAAAAGATAATAGTAAATAGTGGCTGCATCGAGGAGGGTAGCGCAGTTAAAATCATGCGCGACCCCAAGAGAAAAGACGCTTCCAAGAAGAATATTAAATCCGTAAGCTGATTAAATTAAAAAACCCCCGCACACATATGTGTGCGGGGGTTTTTTAATTTAATCAGCTTACGGATTTAATATTCTTCTTGGAAGCG
>JAZOOR010000026.1:0-116908 GCA_045655125.1 Oscillospiraceae bacterium | reverse complement strand
AACTGCGAAATATAGCCACTAAAATCTTTTTCTTTTTCAGTAATAATGTTACGACGGTTTAAAAGAATCTGAAGGTCATCCTTGCACTTTGCAATCGCATCAGAATCAAATTGATATACAGCGTTTGACAGCTCCTTAATTTTAACATTTATCTGATTGGTAATCTGATCTGCATTGGTAACAAGGGCGCTTGATTGGTCCTGCGACTGATCTAATATATCAAGACGATGCTCGAGCTCTTTGATTTTTTCGTAATTAATAACATCGCTTTCAGATGAATACAGCTCCGCAACAGTGCCCCCTGCTCCGACCTTCTGTCCGTCTGAATACAGATAGTGAACAATATATCCTTGATGGGATGCCTCTATAGTTTCTTCAGAGCGCAGAAAAACACCTTCGACCTGAGTTTTATTTTCGTGGGAAAGCTTAGAAACAGTTTCGGTGCTATACGGAGAATAAAGCGAACTATAAATCTGATAAAAAACAAAAATAAGGAGAAAAATTGCAAGAGCTGCAACGAGTATCGTTCTTATAACTTTAGAAACTCGGTTCATACTCTATTTTCCTCCTTTTAACTAATAGAAATATTTTACCATACATTAGTGAAAAAATCAACTTTTTTCGCTATTTGAATAAAATAAATCGCAAACCTTTTTTGCAAAAAAAATCATCTCATTTTTATCCATTTCATCGGCATAAATCCAATGAATACGCTCGTCTTTTCTAAACCACGTAAGCTGCCTTTTTGCATAGTTTCTTGTTGCTCTCTTTAAATTCTCTGCAGCTTCATCAAGTGATATTTTTCCTTCAAGATAAGGAAACAATTCCTTGTATCCTATTGCCTGAACAGCGGTTTTACTGCTGTCAAACTTATCAAAAAAGAATTTAGCCTCTTCTTCAAGTCCGCTTTCGAGCATTATTTCAACGCGCTTATCGATACGATCATACAGCTTTTGGCGGTCACGATAATTTATTCCGAGCATACAGACATCGTATGGCGACTCACACTCTCGTGAAATACGTTTGTGCTCGTTCATGGTATGCCCGAACAAGCGGTTAATCTCAATTCCCCTAATAATTCTTGTAATATCATTTTCGTGAAGTAATTCAGCATATTCGGGGTCGAGTTTTTTAAGTTCTGATAGCATATATGCTCCACCAAATTTTTCAGCATCGCTTATAAGCTCTGTACGCAGTTCATTTTCAGCCTCATCTTCAAACTGAATGTTATCAACAAGGCTATTTATGTATAGACCCGTGCCTCCGACAACTATGATATTCTTTTTTCTTGAATGTATATCACTTATACACTTGCGCGCACAGGAAAGATAATCTGCAACAGAAAATTTTCTTGAGATATCAACAAAATCAATCAAATGATGCTCTATTCCCTGCATTTCCTCTTTTGTAGGTTTGGCAGTTGCGATATCCATTCCTTTATAAATCTGCATTGAATCAGCAGAAATTATTTCTGCATCATATAGTTTTGCAAGAGCAATAGAAAGAGAAGTTTTACCCGAAGCGGTTGGACCAACAACAGCTACAAAAGGTATTTTATCCTTTTTCAAGAAAACGCCTCCTACTGAATTCTTCCAAATCTTTTTTCTATTTCTGTTTTAGAAATTTTAGCAGCAACCGGTCTGCCGTGAGGGCAATACTTAACATCGGATTCCTGTCTGAGACACTCAACAAGGAATGACCACTCAAAGCTGCTACTCTTATCGTGTGCCTTGATAGCAGAGCGGCAAGCTATTGTGTGATATATTTCATCAAGTATCTGGGGTGTAATCTCTTTTTTGCAATTCTGAAGGTTTGATGCGACCTCAGAAAGTACAGAAACCGCCTCATCACTTGGCACAAACGGCGGAACACTGCGAATAATTACCGAGCCTCTACCAAAATCTTCAATTTCAAATCCTACCGACATAACTGTTTCTTTATGCTGTAAAAGAGTATCATATTCCTCGCGAGCAAGCTTTGCAACAACAGGCTCTAAAAGGTATTGACGCTGAGCATCACCTGCTTCAGATTTTAGTTTATTATAAATGAGCCTTTCGTGAGCCGCGTGTTTATCTATCATGTAGAGTGAATTTTCACATTCCATCAAAATGTATGTACCAAACAGCTCACCAATTATCTTAGCGCCAGCAAATCTCTCGTCAATTTCATTTGTTATTCGAGTTGTTTGTTGTGTGCTTTCGGTAGAGGTTTCAGGCGCAGAAGGGACAACTACACTATTATGAATTTCGGTACAATCAGACTCTTTTTTGCTAAACAAAGGCTCTGTAACACGATTTATGGCTAATTCACTGTTCTTGAGCGGGAATATAGAATCATCAGAAAGAATAACAGTATCTTGAGGTTTTTTCGAGAAATCTATTTTGTCAGCCGCTTCAATTACAATTTTATGCTCTGCAATATCAGTTTTTATGGGACTATCCGCTGTTTTGTTAACGAATTGAGGCATTTCAAACTTTGTTTGCTCGCCAATATCTGTAAAGCCTTTAAACTTAACAGCATTTTGAAAGTTCTTGGGCACTGTATTTTGCCTTAAAACCATATCTGCTTCAGCATTATCTGATGAAAGTGCAGTTTTGCAGGCAAAATACACCGCATCATATATAATTCGTTCATCAGAAAATCTGACCTCTGTTTTAGTCGGGTGAACATTTACGTCAACTATAGAGGGGGAGATATTTACCATTAATACGCAAGCAGGAAATTTCCCAACCATAATAGAGCCCTTAAATGCTTCTTCAAGAGCAACGGTCATTGTAATATTTTTTACTGTTCTTCCGTTTAAAAAGAAATACTGCATTGAGCGTTTCGCCCTTGCGTTTAGAGCTTTTGATATATATCCCTCTATTTTAACCCCATTCTTTTCAAATGAAACAGGCAGAAGAGTATCCCCAAAGTTTTTTCCAAATACACTGTGTATTGCCGAAAAAAGCTTGCCGTCGCCCACGGTTTGCAAATCAATTTTTCCGTCGCGAATAAACTTAAAGGCAATATGTGGATTAGAAATCGCGATTTTCTCAACAATCGACGCAACAGCATTTGCCTCAGAAACATCTTTTTTAAGAAATTTCATTCTTGCAGGAGTGTTGTAAAAGACATTTTTTACTATAATTGTTGTTCCGACAGGGCAACCAGCCTCTTGTTTCTCTACAAGTTCTCCGCCTGCAATTTCAACAAGGCATCCAATATCTGCGTCGGATTGTCTTGTAAGCATAGAAACTCGTGAAACGGCACAAATCGAAGCAAGAGCCTCTCCACGAAAACCAAGGGTAAAAATCTCATCCAAATCCGAGGCAGTTCGCACCTTGCTTGTTGCGTGGCGCAGAAAAGCTGTTTCTGCATCTTCGGAAGCAATTCCCTTTCCGTCATCGCTGACACGGATAAGCTCTATTCCGCCGCTTTTAATTTCAACTGTAATATGCGTAGCTCCTGCATCAATAGAATTTTCCAAAAGCTCCTTAACTATAGAGGCGGGGCGCTCAATTACCTCGCCTGCCGCTATAAGCTCTGCAATTTTTTTATCAAGAACGCGAATTTCACCCAAGGTTTACACCTCCCTTATTTTTCATCGTCTGCCATCTTTTTAAGCTCAAACAAAATATTGATAGCTTCTCTTGGAGTGAGCACATCGACATCTATTGCGCGAATTTTATCAACTATAGGAAGATTATTTGATGTTTCAAAAGAAATTTGATAACTGTCATCGGCTGAAACGGGCTCTGATGTAACATTTCCTTTAAACTCAATCTCCTTGCCTTGTTCCAAGCTTTTTAATATCTCTTTGGCTCGGGAAATAATCTCATTGGGAATTCCCGAAAGGCGTGCAACATCTATGCCATAGCTATCATCTGTGCCACCGCGCACAATTCTACGCAGGAATATGATTTCTTCCCCGCGCTTTTTGACCATTATATTATAATTTTTAACATTGGATAGCTTGTCCTCAAGCACAGAAAGCTCGTGATAATGAGTGGCAAAAAGTGTTTTAGCTCCAAGCTTTTTCTTGTTTGCTATATACTCAAGAACAGCTCTTGCAATACTCATTCCATCAAAGGTTGATGTACCTCTTCCGACCTCATCAAGTATAAGTAGGCTCTGTTTGGTTGCATTTTTCAGGATATAGGAAACCTCATTCATTTCCATCATAAAGGTTGACTGGCCTGATGCCAAATCGTCCGAGGCACCAATTCTTGTAAAAACACTGTCAACAATAGCGATACTAGCATCCTTTGCGGGAACAAAGCTTCCAATCTGCGCCATAATATTTATAAGTGCAACCTGACGCATATATGTAGATTTACCCGCCATATTAGGACCGGTAATAATCGCAATAGCATTATCGTTTGTATCAAGTGTGGTATCGTTGGGAACAAACGGCGTCATTGTAAGCTGCTCAACAACGGGGTGTCTACCCTCTTTAATGCGAAGCTCACCCGAAGCATTAAGTGCAGGACAAACATAATTGTTGGTAATAGCAACATGTGCAAAGCAGCACATAACATCCAGCACAGACAGTGCCTCGGCCGTTCTTTGAATTCTATCAAGCTGAGACGCAACCTTATTACGAAGTTCTGTAAACAGCTCATACTCAAGCGCTATCGAGCGTTCTCCCGCTGTAAGCATCTTTGCTTCAATTTCTTTAAGTTCCTGAGTAATATAGCGCTCTCCACCTGTAAGGGTTTGCTTTCTTATGTATTCCTCAGGCACCTGATCCACAAATGATTTTGAGACCTCAATATAATAGCCAAAAACCTTGTTATAGCCGACTTTGAGAGTTCTTATACCCGTTCTTTCTTTCTCGTTCGCTTCAATTTTAGCAAGAAAAGTTTTATTATTGCTTAAAATGTCACGAAGAGTGTCTAAATCACTATTGAAGCCCTCGCGTATATATCCTCCGTCGCGAAGAATTGCAGCAGGCTCATCGTCAATAGTTTGAGTTATCATATCGCGTATATCTCTCAGAGGGTCAATATTAGAGGCAAGATCGCGAAGAAGCGCACTGTTTGCACTGCTGAGTGAATTTATAATCGGCGGAATTTGCTCGGCTGTATAAGCAAGAGAATTGAGCTCTCTCGGGCTTACGTTACCAAAAACAACTCTTGTTAAAATACGTTTGAGGTCATATATATTTTTAAGCTTTTCGCGGATTTCCTCACGCATAACGCTATTATCATATAGCTCGGATACAGCATTCTGTCTTCTTGTTATATCGCTTATACTCATCAGTGGTTGCTCGATATAGTTTCTGAGCAGTCTCTGCCCCATAGCAGTCTGAGTATGATCAAGCACCCACAAAAGCGTGCCGTATTTCTCACCCTTGTGCATACTGCGTGTAAGCTCCAAATTCTGACGGGCGGATATATCAAGATTCATATACTGTTCTGTTTTATACAGCTCAACTCTATCAAGACGGCTTAGTCCTGTTATCTGCGTTTCCTGCAGATAATCAAACAGACCGCCGAGAGCTTGCACTATAAGCGGATAAGCTTCTATTTTTATTTCGGAGAGTGATGAAATATTGAACTGAGACAAGATGGTTTGTTTTGCAAGCTTTATATCAAGAGAATCTTTTGACATAACAGTTACGGCAGCATTAAGACGGTTTTTAACAAACTGTGTAATATTACCGTTGTTTGAACTGTTAGGACAAAGCAGTACCTCTCGCGGAGAGAACCGGCTTAGCTCATTTACAACTTTAACAACGACATCGCCCTCTGAAAAGGATGTTGCCTTGATTTCGCCAGTAGAAACATCAGCAAAAACAACACCTGCACCGCTTGTTTCGAGATCTATAGCGCAAATATAGTTATTTTTCGATTCATCAAGCATACTGCCTTCAACAACCGTTCCGGGAGTAACAACACGGACAACATCGCGCTTGACAAGTCCCTTTGCTTTAGAGGGGTCCTCAACCTGTTCGCATATGGCAACCTTGTACCCCTTATCAATAAGTCGGGCAATATATGATTCGCAGCTGTGATATGGAACGCCGCACATCTTGGCGCGTTCATCCATTCCGCAATTTTTTCCTGTTAGCTGAAGTTCCAACTCGCGCGAGGCTAAAATTGCGTCGTCAAAAAACATCTCATAAAAATCTCCCATTCTGAAAAACAGAATTTGATCCTTATGATGCTCCTTGATTTCAAGATACTGCCTCATCATAGGTGATAACTGTCCCACAAAATCTCTCCTCGTCTATTTTTTAGTGACAGCCTGCGCAGCTTGCGCAATTTCCGCTGCATCCTGCGCTTTCGGGGATTTCTACTGTTTCTGGGTCCTGACCATTGAGCGCTGAACCGAGAACAAATTCAATTTTTTTCATCAGCTCGTCAACTTTACTTTTAGCATCTGAATATGCTTTCATATCGGGATCATTCATTATTTCCTGGTAAATTTCACGCATTTCACGATCAAGTCTGGAAATTTTATCGCTATCCTTTTGCTCACGGGTAGTTTCCCTATTAAGAGCAATTTTTTTAAGATTAAAATTACTGATTTTTTCCTGCAAGTCGAGGTTTTTATCGTTTTTCAGACGCGCTTCGTTCATTGATATATATGCTTCGCTCTCCTGAAGAGCCTTACCAAGTTCTCTTACAGCTTTAATAACATCCATTTTAATTTCTCCTTTATACAATTTCTCCGATTAAAACATATCCTTTGGAAGAGGTTATTTTAACATTAACAAACTCTCCCTCTTTAGCTAGTCCGTTGTTTTCAAATTCAACCATAATATTATTATCTGCTCTACCACAGAGAGAATTACTGAGAACTCTTCCCTCTCCCTCGCATAGCACCTTAAAGATTTTACCGCTCATATCAGATAATCTTTTATATGCAATTTCTTCCTGAACCGAAAGTAGCCGTCTGAAACGTTCAGATTTTCTCTCATCGCTGATTATGTCTTCCATCTCTGCGGCAGGAGTTCCCGGACGTTTTGAATAGATAAAGGTGTATAAAAGGTCGTATCCGACAGTTTTTATTAGCTCAAGAGTACCTTCAAAATCTTCATCCATTTCATTTGGAAAGCCAACAATAATATCACTTGTAAAGCTTACATCGGGTATTCTCTCGCGGGCATATCTTATCTTTTCAAGATAATCTGAAACAGTATATTTTCGGTTCATTTCCTTAAGAATTCGGTCAGATCCGCTCTGCACGGGAAGATGAAGATGCTTGCACACTTTTTCGCAGTCCGCAATAGCATCAATAAGCTCATAAGTAGCATCCTTTGGATGTGAAGTCATAAACCGTATACGGAAATCTCCGTCTATTTCGTTTAATTTGTAAAGTAGCTGAGGAAAGTTGATTTCTCCGTTTTCTTTACCATAGGAATTTACATTCTGTCCAAGCAATGTAATTTCCTTGTATCCATTATTAACAAGCTCTTTTACCTCAGCTATAATATCACAGCTTCTTCTGCTCCTCTCTCTACCCCTTACATAAGGAACAATACAGTAGGAACAGAAATTATTGCAGCCATACATAATGGGCACCCACGCCTTACTGCTTCCATCACGCAGAGTGGGAATTCCCTCGGCTATCATTCCATCCGCAGAGCTTAGGTCAAAAACACGCTTGCCCTCAGTCAGTTTTTTGTATATAATTTCAGGAAGCTTGTGCATCATATTAGTTCCAAGCACAATATCCACAAAAGGAAAGCTTCTTTTGAGCTTGTCCGCAACGCTCTCTTGCTGAGTCATACATCCGCAAAGACCTATAAGCATATCAGGTCGGCGCCTTTTAACATTCTTTAGAGCGCCGACATTTCCAAACACCCTTTGCTCCGCATGTTCCCTGACAGCACAGGTATTATACATTACAAAATCAGCATTATCAGGTGAATCGGTCATTTTATAACCCATCTGCGACAGAACGCCCTTAATCTTTTCTCCGTCTGATACATTTTGTTGACAGCCATAGGAGTGAACAAACGCAGAAGGAACATAATTTATTGGATACCGCAAGGATAATATTTCCTTAACTCTGCTAGCATATTCCCTTTGTTTGTCAAGCTCTAAATCAGAAACAAAACGGTTTTTTTCTATATCCGACAACAGTTTTTCCTCCGCTTAAAAATTATCCTGCATAGTTAAGAAATATTATATCATTTTTATAGCATTTCTTCAAGTTAAATTTAATAAAAAATACAAAATCTCCCGTAATTTTTAAGTCACGGGAGATTTTAATTATTTTTTCGTTTTTAGCTTAAGTATTTAATCTATAGAATCCGTCATTCCAAGATGGAACTCAAGGTGTTTTTGCGCTGTCAAGGAATAGTCAAACCATATAATTCCCGACTGAAATCTAAGACAGTCCATATTTTCAAGTTCATTTTCTTTTATTCGGCGAACAGAAACATAAAGCTGTCTGACATATTTCTTTTTGTTAAGATTTATTTTTCCTATTCCTGCTTCGTTGATATCATCCCATGCAATCTCTTTAATTTTAATTCCGAAAATTTTCAAGCTGATTCCATTTTTATCTATGTAAATAACTTGCAAGCCAACAACAAGCATATAAATGGAAATCAAAAGCGGAACAATAAGCAAAAGCAGGCTTGAATAGACAATATTAGACCTACCCATAATGCTTATAAACATAGGGATTTCATATATGAAAATAACCGAAAAAAATATTAATCCGAAAACAAGGTTGCTTTTTGAACGAAATGTTTTCATATTAAACCTCTTTGTATTTAAAGATATTCATATATTAAACCAAAAGACACCTTGTGTCAATATTTTACTGCTCAAATCTCTTCCTTAGCTTAATAAGTGCTTTTTTCTCAATACGACTTACATACGAGCGAGATATTTTGAGTTTATCCGCTACCTCTCGCTGAGTAAGTGGAGCTGTAGAACAAAGCCCGTATCTTAGCTTAACTATCGTTCGTTCTCGTGGAGTTAAGCACTCAACAATATATCTATAAAGCTTTTCGCTTTGCATTTTAAGCTCAATATCATCGGTAATATCCCGTTCATCCGCAACTATATCTATTAGCGATAGTGAGTTGCCCTCCGAATCGGTATCAATAGGCTCACTTATAAAAATCTCCTGCGACGTTTTTTTAAGGCTTCTGAAATACATTAATATTTCATTTTCTATACAACGCGAGGCATAGGTTGCAAACTTTGTTTCCTTTTTATAGCTGTATCCAGAAACTGCTTTAATAAGCCCTATGGTTCCAATTGATATTAGGTCATCCTGCTCAACTCCGCTTGAGTGATATTTCTTAACTATATGCGCTACAAGTCGCAGATTGTGTTCTATTACACGGCTTCTTGCTGCGCCATCACCTTTTGACATTCTTTCAAAGCACTCTTTTTCCTCTTTGGATGAGAGCGGTTTGGGAAAGCTTTCTCCGGTGAGGTGCAAGGCAAAGTGAAAAATTGAACTAAGGATATTAAGTATTTCAAAAAACATAAAATCACTCCTTTTTTAAAATATATTCTCATTAAAAATCTTTTTGTCTGTCCACCGAAAAACAAAATATTATAGAATTTTTTTATGAGATATGATATACTTTAAAGCAAGGAGGCTGACAATGGAGATTTTACATTTTTTAGAAGAACTTCGCACACCTGTAGGTGATTTTATTTTCAGCACTATTACACATCTTGGAGAAGAAACATTTTTTATCCTGATAGGCCTTGTATTTTTTTGGTGTATAAACAAGCATGAGGGATACTATCTATTATCGATAGGCCTTATCGGCACAACCCTAAATCAATTTCTAAAACTTATTTTACGTGTTCCACGCCCTTGGATAAGAGATAAGTCTCTCACTATAGTTGAGAGCGCTCGTGCAGAAGCTACGGGATTTTCGTTCCCAAGCGGGCATACTCAGTCTTCCGTGGGAATATTCGGAGGAATCGCAAAATGGAATAAGCAGAAAGGCATTCGTATTTTATGCATAGCAGCATGTATTCTTGTCCCGTTTTCAAGGCTCTATCTCGGAGTTCACACTCCCCTTGATGTACTGGTTTCCGTTGCGTTATCAGTGCTGCTCATTTTTATACTTTACCCATTAATTCAAAGAGCAAAAAACAGCACAAGAAATATGCGTTTTATATTTTTATTTATGGCTGTATTTTCGATTGCATTTCTTATTTTTGTTTCCGTTTTCCCTTTCCCCTCCGATATTGATATTTCAAATCTTGAGCACGGCACAAACAATGCATTTAAAATGCTTGGTTGTATGTTGGGATTATGGTTTTCCTTTGAAATAGACGAAAGATATATAAACTTTGAAACTCAGGCAGTCTGGTGGGTTCAGACACTTAAATTAGCTCTCGGAATTATTCCTATTATCGCTATAAAATCACTTCTTAAAGAACCGCTTTATATGATAATTCCAATTGAAAATATCGCAGACGTAATTAGATATTTTCTGCTTACCGCCGTTGCAGGATGTGTATGGCCGCTAACATTCAAATGGTTTTCAAACCTTCCAAAAGGCAAATAAAAAATGCTTCGCTTAAAATTTTAAGCGAAGCATTTTTTATAATAGCATTTCAAAAATCAGCAAAAAAAGAGTGCTCACAACATAAGTATGTTATGAACACTCGATATGGTGCGAGTGACGGGACTTGAACTATTTATTTAACATAGTATGAGTTGGCGAAAATAGTTGGCAAAAATTACTTTCCAGAAAAATAAAAAAACCACAAAACCGCATAAGACTGCGGAATTGTGGAGTTTTTAAAGTGGTGCGAGTGACGGGACTTGAACCCGTACGTCGTGGACACACGCCCCTCAAACGTGCCTGTCTGCCAGTTCCAGCACACTCGCAAATTTCACCGCTCTCTCAAGAGCGCTCACTAATTATATCATCGGTTTGCCGCTTTGTCAATAAGAAATTTCGATTTTTTCAAAGTTTTTTATAATAAAATTATACAAGAAAATTTTAATAAAAAATCGCTCTGACAAAATAAAATTCGTCAGAGCGATTTGGTCTGAGTGGCGGGAGTTGAACCCACGGCCTCTACCACCCCAAGGTAGCGCGCTACCAAACTGCGCCACACCCAGATTTTTGCTGCCTAAATATAATATCACACCGTAAAACAAAATGCAAGCATTTTTTTAAGTTTTTTAATATTTTTTTCGGCAGCAGAAATTTTAACTATTATTTTGCCTTTTCAAGCAGTTCTTTTAGCTCTTTTGTATTAAATCTATATACCTTATTACAAAAATGACAATTAACAGACTGAGTTTTGTCCTCGTCTATCATAGCTTTAATTTCTTCTTTTCCAAGAGAAAGAAGCGCTTTTTCTACGCGTTCACGGCTACAGTTGCATAAATATTTGCAATTCATTTTATCAAGTACCTGAGGATTAAAGCCTTCCAAAGTTCTGTTGCATATATCCTCGGGTGTCATTTTGTCGCGCAGCATACTGCTTACAGGCGGCATCCCCTGAATATTCTTTTCTATCTGAGTGATTTCCTCATCGGTAACGCCGGGAAGCAGCTGCAAAAGGTATCCACCCGCGCTAATCACAGTAAGATCAGTGTCAACAAGAACGCCGAGTCCGCAAGCGGTTGGGGTTTGTTCGCTTGTAGCGTAATATGCGGTTACATCCTCTGCTATTTCACCCGAGACAAGCGGAATCTGTCCTACATACGGGTCTTTAAGTCCGATATCCTTGACAACCGAAAGTGTTCCCTCGCGCCCAACCGCGCCCGAAACATCAAGCTTGCCGAATTTATTGAGCGGAAGGTCTACAATGGGCTGTGAAACATATCCTCTGACGTTACCCATATAGTCAGTTACAGCAATAAGCGAACCAGCAGGACCACCGCCGTTTACACGCAGAGTAATAGAATCTGTTTGCGCTTTCAGCATACTACCCATAAGTGATGCCGCGGTTAATAGACGGCCAAGGGCGGCTGTAACAACCGCTGATGTTCTATGTGTTCTTTCCATTTGCGAAACAATATCAGTTGAATCGATTGCAAGGGCAATTATGCCTCCGTTTTCAGAAATTGCTCTGACAAGTTCTCCCATTTATATACTTTCCTTTCTGCAAACATAGACTATTCTCTGTGTTTTGTCATTTATTGGCTCATATGTAAAATCATTGTACCGCGCCAAAACAGTCATTTTGCTTTTATTTATACATTTTGTTAAAAAATCATCATCATAATAATACTCACAGAAGCTTTCTACTTGTCTTAAATAGCTCCCATCCTCTTGTGGCTCAAAAAAATCAAGAGATATTTCTATTTTTCCATTTTTCTCACAATAATTATTTTGCCATACACAGTACACATCATCTGTGTCATAAATAAAGGTATTATCACCTAAAATTTCGCAGTGTTTATAAAGGGTATTAACATCAAATATGAATATGGCACCCTCATTCATAAAAAGAGCTACTCTTTCAATAGCGCGCTTTACATCCGCTTTTGATTTAAGATGATTTATACTGTCAAGACAGCAAACAGCAGCATCAATAGTTCCGAAAAGGTTCAAACTCTGCATAGTTTGGTTTAAAAAGGTAGGATTTCCGAATGTATGAGGCTTACTTATAGCCTCTGACAACATTTCTTCACTCGCATCAACTGAAACAACATCATAACCCTTATCTGCAAGCTCAAGCGAAAGGCTTCCCGTTCCGCAAGCAAGGTCCAAAAGTATATTTCCGCCGTTTCCGTTTTTCTTTATGATTTCATCAAAATATGTACTTAGCTTTGCATAATCAACATTATTTGTAAGTCCATCATAAAAAGGAGCAAATGCCTCATATGTTTTCATTTTTTCTTTCTCCTTGCAAAATTTATACACATTCAGCTTCAATTTGCTCAAAAAGCGCCCTTATTTCCTCTGTTCCCTCGCCTGTTTCTGATGAAAATTCTATCATAGTTACCTCGAGGTCTTCGCCGATGGCATTATTTATCGTCTCACGCATTTCAGTTCGTTGTTTTTTAGAAAGCTTATCAGCCTTTGTAAGTACTATAACAAAAGGAATTTCACAGTCAATGAGAAAATCCAGCATAACAATGTCGTCTTTTGAAGGTGGATGGCGCATATCCATCAGAGAAAGAACAAGCTCTATCTGTCTACTCGACGAAAAGTATGCTTCCATAAGCTTTCCCCAGCGCTGTTTTTCCTCTTTGGAAACGCGCGCAAAGCCATAACCCGGAAGGTCGGCAAAGCGCATATTCCCAAGCTTAAAAAAGTTTATTGTTGCGGTTTTTCCGGGTGACGAGCTGACTCTCGCGAGGTTTTTTCGGCTGAACACCCGATTTATCATAGAAGATTTACCAACATTTGACCTTCCCACAAAGGCAATCTCAGGGCAGTCAGACTCAAATAGCTGGTCGGGTCTTCCAAAAGAAGTTTCAAATTGAATTTGATTAAAATTCATAAGCTTTTTCTCCAAATTTAATTTGCGGCGCTTGGGGTGGCTACCGAGGTTTCAGGCAGATTATTCTGAGGGATATGCATTTTATCGTCAGAATGCTTGTCCGCGGGCACAAGTGCTCTTTCAATAACCTCCGAAAATTCGTTTACTGAAATAAATTTCAGCTTATTTTTAACAATGTTATCAATTTTATCAAGGTCGGGCACATTCTGCCGCGGAATAATAACATCTGAAATGCCTGCCTTATATGCAGCCATTGTTTTTTCCTTAAGCCCTCCTATTGGAAGAACTCTTCCGCGCAGGGTAATTTCTCCCGTCATAGCAACATCGTGGCGGATGGGCATTCCTGTCAGCGCTGAAAGGAGTGCTGTGGCGATAGTAATACCCGCAGAAGGTCCGTCTTTTGGAACGGCGCCCTCAGGAGCGTGTATATGAATATCGCGTGTTCTGTAAAAATCGGCAGGAATATCGTAATATTGGGCAATCGAACGTATATAACTTAGTGCTGCCTTTGCAGACTCAATCATTACATCTCCAAGCGAGCCTGTGATTTCGATTTTGCCTGTTCCCTCTAAAACTGCAACCTCAATCTGCAGAAGTTCTCCGCCAACGCTTGTATAAGCAAGTCCGTTTACAACGCCAATCAGGTCTTTTTTATAAATGTCGTCTTTTTTATAGCGGCGAGGTCCAAGATAGTTCTCAAGGTCGGTGCAGTCAACTACAACACGGCGCACATTTCCCTTTTCAGATACAAGCTTTTTTGCAGCCTTTCTCAAGATAGATGCAATGGTGCGTTCGGCATGACGCACTCCCGCTTCACGCGTATAAAAATCAATTATATCACGAATTGCGCTATCGGTTATACGGCAGGAATTTTTATTAAGACCGTGTTTTTTTAGCTGTTTCACAACAATGTGGTCTTTAATTATGCGAAACTTTTCTTCAGCGGTATAGCTTGAAAGCTCAATAACTTCCATTCTGTCAAGAATGGGAGCAGGAATGGTGTCAAGAGTATTGGCAGATGTTACAAATACAGCGTTACTAATATCAAAAGGGATTTCAAGATAATGGTCGCGGAAACTACTATTTTGTTCAGCATCTAAAACCTCAAGCATTGCAGATGCGGGGTCGCCGCGGAAATCATTTCCCATTTTGTCTATTTCATCAAAGAGGATAAGCGGATTGTTACTACCTGCTTGTTGAAATGCTGTTATAATTCTGCCAGGCATTGAACCGATATAGGTTTTACGGTGTCCGCGGATATCAGCCTCGTCGCGCACACCGCCGAGCGAAATGCGTACATATTTTCTACCCATTGCCTTAGCAAGCGAGGCGGCAATAGAAGTTTTTCCGACTCCCGGAGGACCTACAAGGCAGATAATCTGTCCCTTGACATCGGGAGCAAGCTTTCTTACCGCCATAAACTCTAAAATTCGTTCTTTAACATCTGTAAGTCCGAAATGTTCTTTATCGAGAAGCTTTTTTGCTTTTTCTATATCAATTTTATCGGTTGTAGCGGTGTTCCAAGGCAGTGAGATGCAGGTATCAAGATAGTTTCGAATTACACTTGCCTCGTGCGAGTTCTGGGGCATTTTTGAAAGTTTATTTACTTCCTTTAATAGTTTTTCGCAAGACTCCTCAGGTAGCGCAAGCTTTTCAATCTTCTCTCGGTATTCTTCTGCCTCGGAAACGGGGTCATCCCCTGCACCAAGCTCATCTGCAATAACCTTGAGCTGTTCTCTAAGATAGTATTCACGCTGATTTCTATCAATATTATCCTTAACCTGCTCATTAATCTGATGCTCAATTTCGAGAATTTCATTTTCGTGTTCAAGCGAGCGCACAAGAAATTCAAGGCGTTTTGTAACATCAGAAAGCTCCAGAACCTTCTGCTTGTCCTCAACAGGAAGCGCAATATTCCCTGCAAAAAGCTCAGAAAGTGCCTGAGGATCATTTTCATTGAATATCCTGATAACAACCTCACGCGGCATCTGAGGCGCAAGAGTAACATAGGTTTCAAAGGAATCCTTAAGCTTTCTGATAAGCGCCTCCTGAATTATTGAAACAGAAATACTTTTTCTGTGCATAGGATAATCGATAACCTCTGCAATGAGATATTCGCTGTCAGTGTCTAAAGACAGCATTTTAGCGCGATATTTACCCTCAACGATAACACGCATTGAGTTTCCGTTACCACGAATAACCTGTTTTACACCGGCAACAACGCCGATTTTATATAAATCCTTTTCCTTAGGCTCTTCAACAAGAATATCCTTTTGTGTTACGAGAAATATATCTTTTTGGGCTTTAAGAGCATAGTTTACTGCGGCAACTGATTTGGGGCGAACAACCTCAAAATTCAGTATAGTGCTCGGAAAGAGCATTATTCCGCGAAGGGCGAGTGCTGGAATAGGAAACGACTCCCGCTCTTCTATATTAAAATCATTTTCCATTAAATTTTCTCCTTAAACAAATTACATTATATTGTATACCTTTTTTAAAGAAAAATCAACTATCAGCTTTCAGAGAGCTCAAGCCATTTTTCCATTGCTATATCATACTGCTCTCTTACACTATCAAGCTCTGTGCATATTTCTGATGAGCGCTTGAAATCGGCAAAAACAGAGGGGTCTGAAAGCTCGGATTCCATATCCTTTATCAAATTTTCAAGGCTTTCAATTTCCTTTTCAAGTCGAGAAATCTCGTTTCTTTTCTGAGCATCAAGAGCTCGCTGCTGTCGGCTTCTGTGACCCGTATTATTTTGTTGATTTTGCTTTTTAATTAATTGAATGTTCTCTGTTTCGGTTTGCTTTTGAGCTGTAAGAAAGCCCATAAGCTCAGCGTATCCGCCTTTAAATAAAACTGACGTATTATTTTTAAGATTTAATATTTTATTAGGAATTTTTTCAAGAAAATATCTGTCGTGAGATACCAAAATGAGTGTTCCCTCATACCGAGAAAGAGCATCCTCAAGCATTTCTCTTACCATAAGGTCTAAATGGTTTGTAGGCTCGTCCATAATAAGCACATTAGGGCGCATTTCCATCAGGATAGCAAGGCTAAGTCTTGCCTTTTCTCCGCCGCTGAGCTGTGAAACCTTTTTCTCTATAGTATCGCCACTGAAAAGCGCTCTTCCCAAGGTTGTGCGAATACTAAGTGGGTCTCTTGACGGAAAACGACACCAAAGCTCTTCCATAACGGTGTTTTCGGGATTTAAGACATCAAGGTGCTGGTCATAGTATCCAATTTTGACATTTCCACCCCATTTGATATGCGGATTTGTTGAGGGGTAGCTTTTTATTGCCCGAAGTAGTGTTGTCTTACCCGTTCCGTTTGCGCCCGTTACAGCAAGCTTATCGCCTCTTTCAAGCACAAAGGAAATATTGTCGCAAAGTGTTTTTTTACCGTCGCCTATGCCTACAGAAAGCTGTAAATCGCTAATTTTTAGTACTTCAAAGTTTGGCTCAAAATCATATTCAAATTTTATTGGCATTTTCTTTGTAAAGGCTTTGGGCTTGTCAATGATTTCCATTCTCTCAAGAGCATTTATACGGCTTTTTGCACTCTTTGAGGTTGACGCGCGCACAAGATTACGAGCTACATAATCCTGCATATCAGCAATTTTCTTTTGTTGCTGCTCGTACTCCTTTATTTGTCTTGTATACTGCTCTTCTTTAAGCACAAGAAATTTACTATAATTACCTTTATAGATTTTTAAAGCTTCATCTTCAATTTCCCAAATAGTGTTGACGAGCTTATCAAGAAAGAACCTATCGTGAGATACTGTTAATACTGCACCTTTGTAATCCGAGAGATATTCCTCAAGCCAGCAAAGAGTCTCAAAATCAAGGTGGTTTGTAGGTTCATCCAATACAAGCAGCTGCGGCTGTAAAAGCAGAAGCCTTGACAGCGAAAGACGAGTTCTTTCCCCACCGCTCAAAGTGTTTATAACAGTATCAAGCTGTCTGTCGGCAAAACCCATGCCGTTTAACACAGTTTTAATCTTAACATCTATATTGTATCCATCTCTTTGCTCAAACACCGTAGAAAGAGAAGCATATCTTTCAGAAATTCTATTGTATTCATCAGTGTTTTTATCATCTGAAAATGATGACATCTGTTTTTCAAGAGACTCAATCTCGTTTCCCATATCTATTAAGTCAGAAAAAACTTTTCGCATTTCCTCATATATTGTGCTATCACTATCAAGTCCACTATTCTGACGAAGGTATCCAATAGTGGTTTTTCTTCCAACATTAAGACTGCCTTCATCAAACGGCAAATTGGCGCACAAAATATTGAGCAGGGTGCTCTTCCCTGTTCCGTTTCTGCCTATTATTCCAATTCGGTCATTATCTTCAACTGATGCGCTGGCAGCAGATAGAATTTTCTTATCACCGAAATATTTTGTTAGGTTATCAAACGATAAAAGCAAGGTTTTCTATCCTTTCAAAAACATATATTGATATAATAACACAAAAAGCATTTTTTGAAAACCATTTACAACTATTTTTTTTCGTAGTATAATATGTAAAAAGCGAGGTGAAAGAATGTTTCAGATAAATGCACTTACGGATTGCCCCGAAATTTTAAAGCGCTTTCTTGTATATCTTCAAACAATTAAAGTAAAGTCCCCAAAGACCGTATACGAATATTATCTTGATATCCGTATGTTTTTTAGGTTTTTAAAGAAAAACCGCGCTATTGTTTCAACTGATATTCCCTTTGATGAAATTGCAATTTCTGATGTAGGAATTGAAATTTTAAAGACCGTAACATTATCTGAGGTATATGATTTTTTATACTACATTCTAAACGACCGCAAGGATATTGCCTCTACACGTTCAAGAAAATCCTCAGCTCTTCGAACATTCTTCTCCTATCTTACTGTAAAAACAAATCAACTTGAAGTAAATCCCGTAGCAGAGCTTGAGGTTCCCTCTCAGCGCAAGAGGCTACCGAAATATTTAAGCTTAGAAGAAAGTCTGCAGCTTTTAAATGCTATCGAGGGAAAATACGCTGAGAGAGATTACTGCATTACTGTTTTATTCTTAAACTGCGGACTGCGTGTTTCCGAGCTTGTTGGAATAAACATGAGCGATATTAAAGAAAACACGCTCAGGGTTGTAGGTAAAGGCGACAAGGAACGCAGCATCCACCTTAACAAAGCCTGTCTCGATGCGATAGAGCAGTACCTCAAGGTGCGACCAAACAACATCGCAAAGGACAAGCAAGCGCTGTTTATAAGCAGGCAAGGCAATCGTTTGGGAGTTAAGGCAGTTCAAGCAAATATGCAAAAATACCTTAAAATGAGCGGTCTTGATGGCAAGGGATATTCTGTTCATAAGCTAAGGCATACCGCCGCCACCCTTATGTATCAGCACGGCGGAGTTGACATCAGGATTTTAAAAGAAATTTTAGGTCACCAAAATCTTGCCACCACCGAAATTTATACACACGTTGCAAGCGGACAGATTGAAGAAGCCTTTGAAAGCAATCCTCTCTCTAAGATAAGTATGAAAAAAATTGGCTCTGAATAGAAAAAACACCGACCGTATGGTCGGTGTTTTTTAATGTAAATATACATATTATTCTAAAATATTAAGCAGTTTTTGTGGAGTAATTTTATAGATACCCCAGCCTATAATGCCACCAATGGTATTTAGAAGCAAATCATCAACATCAACATTTCTATACCAATATCCAATGCCCGCTCCTATTGCAAGCTGAAGAAGCTCTATTAGTAATGAAAAGCCTACTATAAAAATCAGCGACGATAGAAACTTCTTATCTTTCCTTAGCATTGTAATCAGAAAACCAAACGGCATTGTAATAATAATATTCCCCACCACTGAGTATAACATTGGTCTAAATCCCGCATTAAAGCTTGAAATTATTGATTTTAGTGGAATAAAATTGTGTGTATATCCCGAAACTCCCGATTCCTGAAACGGAATTGGAAATAAGGTTATGCTAAAGGCTAAAATTATGTATAGAAC
The DNA here is from genome assembly GCA_045655125.1 of Oscillospiraceae bacterium. Lineage (GTDB taxonomy): Bacteria > Bacillota > Clostridia > Oscillospirales > Ruminococcaceae > SIG578. Next base: position 97,527 of record JAZOOR010000026.1, on the reverse strand, counting down.
AAACAAACCTATAAGAACTTTATGTTTATGGCTATTTTTTTTAATAAATAAAACAATCTCCACAATCAGCAGAGCTATAATACCAAATATAATTGCATCGCTTTCTGTAAGCATAATATTACCCCCATAGAATAACAAAGTGGCTATTGTTTACAGCCACTTTGTTTTAGTTTACAACAACTTTATATTAAAGTCAATGACAATTTCTATCTTACCTGTATTCCCGAATGGCGTACAGTAAAATCCACGGTAACATTAAGCATTATTTTAGGCAGCCAGCTTGAAAGTGGCTTGTCCTTTAATTTATTATATAACACTTTATCTGTTTTTTTAAGACGCTGTTTAATGTAAAACAAATCACAGCTCTCTTGCAATACTGCTCTGCTAAAAACCATTTCAATTTGCTCTTTAATTTGTTTTTCTATTTCTGCTTCAACATTATTTATATGTTGCTTGCTTATTTGCTCATTTTGAAACACTCCGACTTCCGAAATGTTTCCTTTTGCAGAAACCGAAACGCTTAAATTGATTTTATTATTTTCCGTTTCGAGTTTAATATCAGTAGTATCTGAAACAACATTAACCGAAATATTTTGGTTTCCTTCTCTTGCAGTCATTACTGCGTCTGATATCTTTCCAAAAACAAAACCATAGCCCATTGTTTCCTGAGCATTCAGCAAAATATGTGGCATATAATCCTTAAAGACGGCACAATTTTCAATTTTAATCTCTTCTTTTCCGTCCATAGAAATTAAGGGTATACAACAGGTGCCATCAAGGTTATATACCTCACGCAGAACATCAATTACCGCGGCATCGGGGGCTTTGCCGCAGCCCTCAATATGCTTTACTGAAATATCAGGGACTACCCCCATAAATATTCGTTTATGCAGTATATCCTCTGCTCCACCCTCAGCAAGCATTACAGCAGAATTGAGCGAGAGCTGATAATTAGAATCCATAAATTCAACTATCTGATATAAGCCCTGCTCTGCCGCCCGCTGTCCTATAATATACACCCTGCTATGCCCATAAAAAATCCTGTTACCATCCTTTGCCTCGGCATTTTTAAGCGCCTCAAACAGCGTTTTTCCGTTTGATGAAACGTAAATGTTTTCACTACTCTCGGCGCTATCGGCTGATTTTGCGCCACCTTGCGGCATATATTCCTGCAGTGTTATCTTGTACTCGTCATTTTCATAATCTATTGCCATTGCCTGAACTATAGCTCTATCTCTTAAATCAACAGGCTCAGAGCACCCTGAGAAAAGCAGCGAAAAAATTAGGGTGCAAAACATCGTAATGGTTTTTATTTTTTTCATCCTTTTTCCTGCCTTTCCTTTGTTTTTTTGCCGATTAAAAGAGCAAGTGGATAAACTATTGCAAGAATAATTATCGGAAATCCTGTAATAATCACAGAATACATAATATTTATATGAGAAATCTGCTGTGTTGTAAAAAGTGATGCTACTATAATTATCCCACCCGAAACAACAAGTGGAACAGTGTCGTTTTTAAATTGTTTAAGTTCCCTTATACATTTAGCCGAAACAAACAGATACACACAAAGTTTTACTGCGCCCATAAACACCCACAAAGTAATATACGCGGCATTAAATCTCTCGGATAGTGTTGACTCTGCCATTGCTGATACGGTATAAAACGGAAACAAAACTGCTTCTCTGTAATTACCGAGCGCTGTCGTTACAAAAAACGTGATAATTAAAAACATAGCGCCCGTGCAGAGTGCAAACCAGATTGTTCCTCTTTTTAAATTGCCTTTTGCATATGATGCCAAAAACATAAACGGAATTATTTCTGTTGTGTGAAAAACATTATCTGCAACAAATTCAAAAAATTTTTTTGTGCCGTCATATCCCAAAGGCTCAATCCAAACCGTATCAGTTTTTGGCAGTGCTGCAACAGCAATTATAACAAGGCAAAAAATAAGCCCGCCAAAAACATAGCTTGCCATTCTTGCCATTGATTCTATTCCAAGTCTACACAAAAATGCACACACTAAGACAAGCGGCAGAACAAAGAATATTGGAGGTGCCGATGTGTAGATTGTAGATGCCATAAATATTTCAAACTGCGTTACACATTCAATGCTCAGAAAAAGGCAAACTACAAGCATTAAAAGAGAATAAAGTCTCGCTCTTTCCTTGTGCTGCAAGGCAGCACAATCCAAAACATTCCTATTCTTATATTTTTTTAAGAGGAAAAGCGTTGGAGTAAAAATAAAAATATTTATAATTACAGAAACTATAATTGCAATTAGTGTTGCCGTAAAGCCAAGATTTAGCTTTTGAGGTTTATAGGTGAACATCGAAAACATCCTTGAAATTATAAGCATTATAAATAGTTGCGAAGAGCTTATTGTGGGAGTTTTTATCATTCTTCATTTCCTCCGCTATCCTTTAATTCTGAGCCGTTTATATTCTGAATTTTAAGTGTTTTTCCCGACAGCTTGCGTATTCCTGCAAAAAGCACACTATCAGCCATCCATCGTGCATCAACGGGAGAAAGCGGCGCAGTCATAGGAATGTGCATACTGTTCATAGAGCAGATAATTGCGCTGACGGCTACCGAGCCAAGTGCCACACCAAAAAGTCCCGAAATTCCGCCAAGAACTATAAATATAAATCTTAGCATCGTTGTTGGCTCGTAGAGCTGCGGAATACAAAACGAGCAAATTGCAGTTATTGCAACTATCATAACCATCGGGGCGCCGATTAGTCTGGCATTCACCGCCGCATCACCTATTACAAGTGCGCCGACTATGCCTATTGTGTGGCCCACTGCACTCGGCAGCCTTATTCCCGCCTCACGCATTATCTCAAATACAAGATATATAAACAGCGCCTCTATCATAAGTGAAAACGGAATTACCTCCTCCGAGGCTGCGATACTAAGTAGCAGCGAATGAGGAAGTAATTCAGGGTGAAAGGTCGTTATCGCAACATAGGTTCCGGGGAGAAGAAAAGATATATAAAATGATATATATTTTACTACTCTTACAAATGTTGAAAAATACGGCCTTCGGGCATAGTCATCAAAACTTTTAAAGTACTCGCTGAAAAGATAAGGAACTATAAGCGCATACGGAGAGCCATCAACTAAAATTGCTATTCTTCCCTCATTAATTTTGCCGCATAATACATCGGGGCGCTCTGTATTTCCGACAGAGGAAAAAAGTGAAAACGGATGGTTTTCAAGATATGGGCGGACATAAGAGGAATCTAGCACAACATCAAGGTTTATACTATTTAATTTCTTTCTGACCTCTTTTATAAGCTTTGGAGATACTTTATCAGAAAGATAAATCATACACAAGTCTGTTTTACTCTGTGCGCCGACATTCATCAGCTCAAAGCGAAGCTTGGGCGATTTTATTCGTCGCCTTACCATACTTAAGTTTATTCTGAGTGGTTCTGTAAACGCTTCTTTAGGCCCTAACTCATTTGCCTCGTTCGACGGCTCTGATATGCTTCTGAATTGAAATCCGTGGGCAGCAAGGGCAAAAGCCATCTCCTCGCCCTCTATAAGAATAATAACAAAACCCGCCATCATCGCAGTAAACAACGTGTCAAAATCGAATATTTCCCTTTGTTCCACAGACATTATGCTTTTATACATTATAAAATCACAAATATCGCGTCCGCTGTATACCCTATCTCCCGAAAGTTCTGACAGGGGCTTAATGATTGAAAGTGCAAGGGTTTGCGAATTTATCATTCCCTCACACGAAAGAAGCAATATCTTTGATTTTCCAATTTCCATTTCCCTCTTATTTAAATCGGCCGAATTCGGAAATTGCTCTCTGAGTCTTATCATATTTTCTGTAATTGAGGATGAAATTGGAATTGATTCTGTTGTTACTCTATTTTTTGTTTCACCGTTTAATGCAAATTTAATTTTTCTGCAAAAATCATCAAACATAATTTTTCTCCCCGAAATTTTTATAATATCTTTTCCGTTTTTTACATTCAAATTCATACATATTTAGGATATTTGCGGAAAACAATATTTTTTGAAATACAGGGACAGGAGCAAAAAATTATGTCAATTATGCTTATTAGAACAGTAATAATGTATATCGTTATTATTGCATCTGTGCGGATTATGGGCAGGCGTCAGGTAGGTGAGCTTCAGCCATCAGAGCTAGTTATAACAATGCTTATTTCAAATTTAGCCGCACTTCCTATGGAGGACAAAGCATTGCCTCTTTTTACAGGACTTATTCCAATAATTGTTCTTGTCTGTTTAGAGGTTTTTACCTCGTATCTGTTAAAGGATTCCGCTTATTTAAGAAAATTTATATGCGGCAGCGCCAGAGTTGTAATAAAAGACGGAAAAATAAACCAAAAAGCTATGAACGAGCTGCGCTTTTCTATTGACGACCTTATAGAAGAACTGAGAATGAAAGACATTTTTGATTTTACCGAAGTGGACTGCGCTATTGCTGAAACCACAGGGCAAATCAGTGTATTCAAAAAGTATGAATATCAGGAAGTACAAAACAGAGATATAGGAAATATTTCCGACAAATCTTCCTGCCCCACCTTTGTTGTTGTGTGTGATGGCACTCTTGACCGTACAGGAATAGAATTATGCGGAAAAGATGAGCGATTTATAGAAAAAGCTATTTCAAGAAAAGGAATAGAAATAAAAAACGTTCTTGTCATGATTTGTGACAAGAACGGAAAATACACTATTGTTGAAAAGGAAACTTAACTATGAAAAGGCTTATACTTACGATTTCGATTTTTTGTATTTCAGTGTTGCTTTGCGTTTTAGGATTATCATATATAAAGACTGAGAAAAACAAATATAGTAATATGCTCCACTCGGCATATCAAGAGGCAAAGGAAGGAAATTTAGACAGTGCTAAAAATTCCATTGCAAAATTTCAAAAGAAATGGGATGATAGTGAAAAATATCTTATGCTCATGATTCACAGAGAGGATCTCGGTGAAATTGCATTTTCAATAAGGGCAATAAAAGAGTATATAAATGCCGAGGAGCTGCCTGAATTTTACGCGGAACTAAATAAAATAATGGCACTTCTGGATCACCTATGGGAAACAGAAGTGCCACTGCCTAAAAATTTCCTGTAATTATGCGGCTAAAATATAATTCTTTTTTTGTTCTATAAGTGCGACCTGCTCTGTTTGAGCAACACCCGAGCTGGTTACATCGTTTTCCTCTTTCTGAGATAAATCACTCGAATTATCTTCGATTGAAGGGGTGCTGCTTGTATCATTTTCAGGCTGACTTGATGTGTCGTTCATTGAATCCAAAAAATCCTGATGGGAAAGCGAGCCAGTCTGAACAAAGTAGTTTATCATTCCCTTAACAATTTGCTGAGCTATTTTCTTCTGATTTTCAGGCTGTATTAATTCTCCGTGTTGCTGTGCGTTTGAAATAAATCCGCACTCTATAAGCATAGAAGGATAATACTGCTCTCTTGTCATTTTTAACCTTGCAAAATTAAAATAACCACTACGGTTTGAACCCGAACTGATATAGTTATTTGCAACACTACTCATTATATTTTTAGCAAGAAGTTGCGAATAAGAATTAAAATACACTCCCGTAGCGCCTTTTGCGCTAGCTGATGTATGCGAGTTATGATGAATACATACCATAAGATGCGGATTTGATGCATGATAATATTCAAATCGTTGTGCAGCTTTTATGTAAACAGAATTATCAACCGTTACAACTGTTGCGCCGAGATTTTTAAGGATCTTGACTGTTTTATCGCGAATATTTTCATTTAGAATATATTCAGGATAATTAGGAACAACTCCAGGCGCTCCCGGATCTCCTCCTCCGTGTCCGGCATCGACAACTATTACCGCTCCTTTAAGCGTATATCCATATTCATTTTGAGCTTTCTGAATTGGCGCTGAAGTATTTAGACGGATATTTAGTATTTTATCATTATATGACGGAGTGGTGCCAAAGTATCCACCTTTTGTTTTAAGTGTTAAAACAATATCGCAAACAGGAATCTCTACATTATCAATAGTAATTTTTTTGAGAATGCACTCCATTTTCGAGAACATAGGATTATCTTGCATTATTGTTTTTTCAAGGTTAATCTTGTCTGTGTAAAAAATGCGGTATATTATTTTTTCAATTTTATATTCACCGCTTATCTCATAGCCTCCAGATTTATAAGAAATAGGCTCTTCAATATATTTAAAAGGAACATTCCAACTATTTTCGACTTTTAGATTTACAAATCTACCATCAAACGCAACATTAACAGAAGAAATTTCATTATTAACTTTTTCTATATCTCCCAAAACTGTAACATCTTTTGAATATACTCTCTGTCCGGACTGAAGTTTATAATATTTATAAGTTGTACCGTCCTGAGTATACAAAAGTTCATTACCAACAACATAATCTATTGTTCCTGCAGGTAATGGATAGCAATTTGGCTGTGACTGGTCATTAAGTAAATCAGTTGGGAATGTTTCTGCAAATTTTTCAGTTATTTTAACTGCCTTCTGGGTTTCGAGTTTTGGAGGTGCAGGTTTTGCAAAAATCTTAACTGTCGCCCCTGTCATATTTTCACTATATCCCTGCCAACTTGCTGTAAAAGTAATATTTCCTAAGTTTTGGACACTTTCTGTTGCAACCGGAGCCTTAAAGCTCCCCTCAAATGTTACATACTGTGATGAGATTATTTCATCAGAAACATCTTCACCTTTTTTTTCCTCGAGTTTAACTGTTGTATTCCCAATCTTAGCTGTTATACTAGCCCCGGAATATGCTTTTGCAGATATAGTTACGAGTGTATTTCCATCCACCTCAATATTCCCAGTTGGTGAAACACTATCTAAAAGAACTATTTTTCTCACAATGGTATATGTAACAGTTTTTCCTTTGTGACTTATCTTAAATATGTTTTCTCCTACATTAAGCGCTACATCATAAGAAAAGTAGCCGTTATCAGTGACATTAATTGCTTTTCCGTTAAATGTTGTTTGAAAATTAGGGTCAGTTACTCCCGAGAAAGAAATAGTACTATCATATGTAGTAAAACTATTTTTCTTCGGAGTAGACATAATAAGTTTATTAAAAATATAGTTATTTTTAAGTTGATTATCAAAATATTTTAAAAGCAGCGTTGTACTGCCGTCTTTATCTGCGGTGAGGGTTGAAAGGGAGTCAAAAACACTGCCGCCAAAGGATTTGAGCGGTTCTAAAATACTTACCTGACGGATAAGCTGGTCGGGGCTTGTAAATTCTCCGAGGCTTGTGTGCAGCTTGCTGGAAGCGTGAACATTATAAAATGCGATATCTGCTTGTGAGCACAGGCTACTCCACCACTGCGCGATAGTCTGAAAATTATTTAAAACGCTATCGGTAGGCATCATATTTTCTACCATAACAAAATTAAATTTCTCGTTAAGGACAAAGTCGCGTGTATCAGCAAAACCGTGTACATAGCTTTCGTAATTTGAAGCGGTTTTACTTCCCTTTGCATCGGTTGTAGAGTTAGCCCAAACACCGCTTGCAAGAAATCCTATCTGCGAAACCTTATTGTTTTTACGCATAGCATTTCTTGCTTCACGAACCGAGAGTGTCACCTGCTCGCGCAAGTAATTTTCATATGTTTTTGAGCTTTTACTTGCCTCATAGGACAGCTGCATTGTTTCTGATTTTGAAACAGTGTAATCGTCAAATATAATAGCAGATGGCTGATATTTTTTAGAGAAAGCCTCTGCCCTTTTTACAATTTCCTCGTGAATCTGCGGTGTGAATTCTGTTATCTTGGTGATTTTATTATTCTTTTCAGCTACCAAAACGGGATAAACAACATATGTATATAGCTTTTCTCTCTTTGCTGCCTCAAGAGCATAGGAAAGCACGTCGAAATCTGTTCTGAGCGATTTAAGGCTGCTATCAGAAAACAACAGACCTTGAGAAGTGTTAGTAAATATAACAACACTGTTAAATCCAAGTTTTACAGTCGACTTCATTGCACCGTCAATCTGATTTTTTATTGCGTCCTGACTGTCTGTTGTTTTAAGTAAAAAATCCTGTCCTGCCTTTAAATAAACCGCACGAAGCTTGTCGGGAACACTAAAGTTTGTCCCATCATCACTCTCATATATAATTTCATCTTCACTTTGAGCTATTGATGAGCTTGTTATTTGTTCTTTTTGGGGTATCTGAGTACTTTCAAGGCTTACTATTTGTGAACTTGGGGTATTTGTGGGTTTCAGGACTAGAAAACGAACAGCAAGAGCAGCCACTGTTCCTACAAGGGCAGCGGCTGCAAATATACTTAAAATAATAACCGTCAGTTTATTTTCAGAAACTTTTCTGACTGCATTTCTCATTTTTAATCGTCCTTTATTTTTTCTTCATAGCATCTTTTAGCTTTTGTATTTCATATTTTGCCTGAGAAAGTGCATTATCTGCATATTTATCCGATGGCACAAATCTGCTGGCGGGGTTAAAAACATACTGATAGCTATACAAAAAAACTCCACTACATTTTTTAAGTGACATACTATCGTCATACTGCCTCGCAAGAATATTGCTCTGTGCAGGATTATCTGTGCGCCAACCAAAAGCTCCGCAGTTAGGTGTTGATGCTGTGTGGGTATCTCTATTATTGCACGCCCACCTATCATACCAACCTATTCTATCCACTGAAAGTCCTATCACAAGCCTTACATTTGACGCAGTAACTAATTTATTCCAAGTGGATAGTGTGCTCGAAAAATCAAGCGACTCGCTGACATAGTTAAAATAAACCTGCGGGCAAAGATAGTCAACATATCCATTTTGCGAACCCCAGAGTTTAACATCGGCATACTGCATATTCATATCGTTTTGAACATTTGCCTGAGGACTTATTCCAAAAACAATGTTTTTATTTTTCGCTTTTACAGCATTGTAGACACTCTTTACAAAAGAGCTTACATTTTCTCGACGCCAATTTTCAAGGCTTTTACCTGCTCCGTATGCTTTAAATGCATCACCATCAAATGATTTATCTGTAGTTGGATAAAAATAATCATCAAAGTGAATTCCGTCAACGCTATAATTATTTATTATTTCCTTGACGCCATCAATAATAAGGTTTCTTACATCGGGATAACCTGGATTATAATACCAGCGGTTTCCGACATTAACTATGTATTTTCCATTTTTGGAACTATCATTATGCCACTTTTTAAAGACGGAATTTGATGGAACGCTTGAAACCTCTGTATCAAGATAGGTTCTAAACGGATTTATCCATGCGTGAAAGGAAAGATTGTGCTGATGCGCAAGCTCTATCATAATTTTAAGAGGGTCAAACCCCGGGTTTTTACCTATTCCCCCAACATTTTTTGACCACGAAAAATACTCTGAGGGGTAAAACGCATCGCCAAAGGCTCTGACGTGGCAAACAAGGGTGTTGATACCAAATTCTACTGCGTTCTGGCACGCCTTTTTGAAATTAGCTCTGAACTGAGCCTCGCTCTTACCCGTCAAAATATCTGCAAAATCAATATATGATATCCAAACGGCTTTCATATTGTTATAATTTACAGTTAAGCCCGATCCAACGCTCTGAGAAGAAGATGATATCGAAGATGATTTTTCAGACGATATTGAAACAGATGTCACCTCAGAAGAAATCAAAATTGAAGACAAGTCATTTTTCGAGCTTGTAGTTGTATTTTTTGATGAGGAGTTTTTGTCTTTATAACTATTTTTTTCTGATGAGTTATTATCCTTTTGGGAACTGTTTTCCTTTGAAGGTACATCCGAAGTCAAAGGAACAGATACATCAGAAAACAAAATACTTTCATTGAAATAGGGGTATTCTCCGCCGCCCTCATATGCTGATCCAACAACTAAATGCTCGGTTGTGGGGATTGAGGAGCTTTCGCCAGAATTTTTACCCGTACAACCACTGAAAAAGCAAATAAGAAGCGCAAGACCTATAAAAATTGCTATTCCTTTTCTTTTCATAAGGTTATGCTTACCTTTCTTAAAAACTAAGGCTTGTCTAATCAATATGTATTTAAAAATGTGGCTGAATATTCCAAAAAATAATATAGATAAATTATAACATATTTTTTTCTGTTTTTCTACCCTATTCGTTATTATTTTACAATTTTATTTTATGTAAATTATAGAAAAAAGAGAAGCTCCGCGGCTTCTCTTTTTTTTACTATTCTTTTGGAACTATTACAAATTTTCCGTCTGTAAAATCCACCGAAATATTTGCACCATCTTTTAGATTTCCGCTGAGTATTTCCTCAGAAATAAGATCCTCTATCTGTGAAGTTATAGCTCTTTTTAGAGGACGAGCGCCATAAACGGGGTCAAACCCCTTTTGTGCTATTGCATCAACCGCCTCCTCAGCAAATGAAACCTCTATGCCAAGTGCTCTTGTGCGCTCAGAAACGCTATGGAGCATATTGCGTGCAATTTCCCGAATATTTTCGGAGCTTAGCTTGTGGAAAACAATAATATCATCAACTCTGTTTAAAAATTCAGGTCGGAAAGTCTTTTTAAGCTCAGAAAGAACATTCTCCCTTACCCTTTCCTCATCAGCTGCGCCGCTGTCATCCGCTGAAAATCCAAGAGATTTAACATTTTCTGTTATCATTCTTGCACCGACATTAGAGGTCATAATAATTACGGAATTTTTAAAATTAACCTTTCTACCGTGAGAATCAGTTAGCTGACCATCATCAAGTATCTGTAGCAAAATATTAAAAATATCAGGGTGAGCTTTTTCAATTTCATCGAAAAGAACTATCGAATAGGGATTTCTCCTAATCTTTTCGGTAAGCTGACCGCCTTCGTCAAACCCAACATATCCCGGAGGCGAGCCAACAAGTCGCGATACTGTGTGCTTTTCCATATATTCGGACATATCAAGGCGAATCATTGCATTTTCATCGCCGAAAAGTCCCTCAGCAAGCGCCTTGCACAGCTCGGTTTTACCAACACCTGTAGGTCCCAAGAAGATAAATGAGCCAATAGGTCTACGAGGGTCTTTCAGTCCTACTCTGCTTCTGCGAACTGCTTTTGCAATGGCGGTTACAGCATCATTTTGTCCAACCACACGTTTGTGGAGAGTTTCTTCTATTTTAAGAAGTCGCTCACTTTCTTCGCGGCTGAGCTGAGCTACAGGTATACCCGTTGACTGCGCAACAATCTCTGCAACATCAAAAGCCGTTACCTCGGTCTTTGCCTTTTGGTTTGTATCCTTCCAGTTTTCCTTAGCACTTTCAACCTTTGCTTTAATTTCATTTTCTTCATCGCGAAGATTAGCAGCTCTCTCGTAATCCTGAGTATTTACAGCCTCTTCTTTTTCCTGAGCCAGCTCCTTTAGTTTGTCTTCAAGCTCTTTAAGGTCGGGTGGAGCTGTAAAGTTTTTTATCTTTACGCGAGACGAAGCCTCATCAATAAGGTCAATAGCCTTATCAGGAAGAAAACGGTCATTTATATATCGTGCCGAAAGTTTTACAGCCGCTTTAATAGCATCATCGGTTATCTTTATTTTGTGATGCGCCTCATATTTATCGCGAAGACCAAGTAATATCAGTTCTGCCTCCTCCTGAGAGGGTTCCTCTACCATTACAGGCTGAAATCTACGCTCTAACGCTGCATCTTTTTCAATATGCTTGCGGTACTCATTGATGGTTGTAGCACCTATAAGCTGAATTTCACCGCGAGAAAGAGATGGTTTCAGAATATTAGCTGCATCAACCGCTCCCTCGGCAGCACCTGCTCCGATAAGAGTGTGAATTTCATCAATAAAGAGAATAACATTTCCTGCTTTTTTTACGTCTGCAAGAACATTCTTTATCCTATCCTCAAAATCCCCGCGGTACTTTGTTCCTGCGAGCATACCTGTTAAATCAAGTGTTACAACTCTTTTATCCTTTAAAATCTCAGGAACTTCTCCTGCAAATATTTTTTGTGCAAGCCCCTCTGCTATTGCAGTTTTACCTACACCCGGCTCACCGATTAGACAAGGATTATTCTTTGTGCGGCGAGATAAAATCTGAATTACTCTTTCGATTTCACTTTCTCTGCCTATAACGGGGTCAAGCTCTCCATTTTTAGCCGATACAGTAAGGTCACGTGAGAATTCATCAAGATTTTTTGTACCGCCTTTTGTCTTGCCTGCTCTCGCACCGCCCGATACTTTAGTCTCAGAGGGCACATCATCAGCACCGATAGTTTCAAGGCAATCTTTACGCAGTTCATCGGTATTTACATTAAAATGCTCAAGATACTTAACCGCATAGCAGTCACTTTCATTCAATAGCGCAAGCAGAATATGCTCTGTTCCAACATAACTATGCCCGACCTTTCTTGCCTCAAGCAGCGCCGCCTCTAGAATTCGCTTTGTGCGAGGGGTAAAATCAGCAGGAGACAGATTTGTAGGCATTCCTTTCCCTATATCTACCTCAAGCTGCTCCGAAAGATCTATAAAGCTAAGTTCACCCGATCGCAGCATCTCTGACGCGGCAGAATCCTCCTCTTTGAGTATTCCGCCAAGAAGATGCTCGCTTCCGATATATGTGTGACCAAGTGAGGATGCAAACTCAATAGCAGAATTGAGTGCCCTATTGGCTTTTTGTGTAAATCCATTAAAAACAAACATCAAACTTCCTCCTTAAAAATATTAAACAGCAAGCTTTTCTCTCACTAAGTTTGCGCGAAGTTCATCACGCTTGTGTGAGTTAGGAGCTGAGCCATATTTAACACACAAACCAAACGGACCTGTTTCAAATAATAGTGTGTTTAAGATTGATGACTCAAGCTTTAAAACTCCAAGCGCTGCACCAAGTCTTATTAGTGATAAAAGGCGCAAAAGCTCCTCTGTTGATAAGAGTCTTGCCTGTGAAAGTATTCCCCATGCACGAAAAATACGGTCATTTAAAGAAATTGTATCATTTTCATAAGCACTTTTTCTAAGATTTTCCTCTTTTATAATAACCTGATTTACAATGCTCATAAGATTATCGATTGCATTTTGCTCTGAAATTCCCAAGGTTACTTGATTGGATATCTGATACAAAGCACCCTGAGATGCGGAACCTTCTCCCATTGAACCTCGCACTGTCATACCGAGCTTGGATACGGTACTAGAAAGGTTTTCTATCATTCTGGAGCTTTCCATCATGGGAAGATGCAGCATAACCGAAGCTCTGAGACCGGTTCCTAAATTTGTAGGACACTGGGTTAAATATCCGAGTGTTTCATCAAATGCATATGAAAGTTTTGCATCAAGAAAACTGTCAATTTCGGTTGCTATCTTAAGGCATACAGGCAAATCCGAGCCTGCGGCAAGCACCTGGATACGAATGTGGTCCTCTTCGTTTACAAGAATTGCAACACTTTCATCGGGAGAAAGAAAAATTGCTCTGCCCTTTCTGTTTTTTGCAAACTCGAGACTGATAATGCGCCTCTCAGCCATTGCGTTAGCCTCAATGTCGTTGAGTTTCTCCATATCGATTTTTTCAAGCCTTATATTCTTAGCAAATACAGCATTATCAAGTGCCTTAGCAATCCTCAAAATCACCTCATTTTTTTGCTCATCACTCATTCTGTTAGGAAACGGAACATCAGAAAGGTTTCGGGCAAGTCGAATTCGTGTGCTGACAACAACTGCGCGGTCACCAGGGTTATTTTCTATTTCAAACCATCTTTTCATAATTAGTTCCTCCGCCTAAAATTAGAGACTTTTACGAAGCTCGGCGAGCTCGTCACGTATTTTTGCAGCTTTTTCAAATTCTTGAGCTTCAATAGCCTTTTTAAGCTCATTTTCAAGCTCGGAAATTTTATTTTTTACACCCAAGCTTCCCTCAACTGACTTAGGAATTCTTCCGTTATGAACGGTTTTTCCGTGAATTCTGCCAATAAGAGGCATTAGCTGAGAGCGGAATGTTTCATAACATTTACCGCAACCTGCATTTCCCGTTTTTCTGATACTGCTAAATGTAGTTCCACACATCGAGCATCTGTCTACATTATCAGCAATTAAGCTCTCGGGGAGAAAATCCTGCCCGAATATGCTTCCGAGCATAGAATCTATTCCAAAGCCAAAATCCGAAAAGAGCTTTCCATATTCGTTTTCAAATTTACCGCTTATCTCTGCGGCACATTTCTCACAAAGATGCATTTCGCTTGTAACTCCGTTAATATTCTGTCTGATATGGGTTACAGCCTCTTTTTGTTTACATTTCTCACACAACATAATATTACCTCCTTATTTAAACCGCCATAAGCAGAGCATTTTTAAAAATATCTACTCTGATTTTATCGCGCATTGAAATTTCAATTTCCTTTAAAGCATTATCCGAAATTGCTGCAAGAACAATTCCCGCCGCCTTTTTCTCAATAAGCTCTTGATAACAAAGATTTATCAGAATAGAACGAGCACTGTAATAATCAATGCTTTCACCGAGCGAATCAATGATATGCATTATCTGATTTTTCTTGTCATTACTAACTCGGGTAATTCTGATATATCCTCCGCCGCCCCTGCGGCTTTCGACTACAAAGCCTTGCTCAGGGGTAAAACGCGAGGTCAATACATAGTTTATCTGACTTGGGACACATCCGAGCTTCATGGCAAATTCATTCCGCTTTATTTCAGCGCTACCCTCCTGCTCTTCTAACATCAAAAGTATTTCCCTCGCAATAAGTTCGCTTATTTTCACTACTTATCATCCTTTTTTAGACTTTCTTTTACTTTTCTCTTTGATTATAATTTTATCATAAAGTCAAAGAAAGTCAAATATTTTTTATGTTTTAAATGCACTAAAATTCTGTTATATTTTTATAATTATTTAAAATACATCTTGTATTCTCTCTTTTTTGGGAGTTTTCTTTATTTTTTGCAGTATTGTAATTTAAAATTGTACTTGTAACCAAATTTAAAGGATTTTCATAGTATATTGTGAAATCTGAAAAAAGGAGGAATCGCTCATGTGTGGAAATAACTTCTTTGGTAACGGTAACTGCACCTGGATTATCCTGCTCATCATCATTCTGGTCTGCTGCTGTGGCAATGACAATAGCGGATGCGGCTGCTCTAACTGCTAACAAGACATAAAGTAAACCCCCGCGGATTATTCCGCGGGGGTTTACTTTATGTTTCAGAAATTTCTACCTTAGTGTCTATCGATGAAGTAACCGCATCATCAGGAGATGACGGTGGTTTGGGCGGCTCTCCTGGTCTTACTATAGGAATAGAACTTGTTGATGTCGCAGAGTCTGTGCTCTGTAACGGCTCACTTGTACTTGTTTGAGACGAAGGCTCGCTCGAGGTTGATACGCTTGTAGATGCATCGCTTGATACTGGCTCGCTGGAAGATGTTGTGCTGGATACAGACTCCTCAGGTATCTCCCCTGTGTATACGGTATGAGTTTTAAGATATTCTATCCACCGCTTATAGTAAGCAGGGCCGAAATGAATACCATCAGACGATGCAGCAGCAGGAAGGCATCCATTTCCATCCTTGAACGCTTCTGCAACATTCAGATAATAAACACCTTTTTGCTGCGCAAGGTTAGCTATAGCCGCGTTATAATCGTTTATTTTTGAATTGGCAAAGCGGCTGTCCTTGGTTTGTTTTTTCGCCGTTACAGGCAAAATTGATTGCAGATATATTATAGCATCAGGGTGCTGCGCTTTAACCTTATCAACAAACTTAGAGTATCCAGAAATCAGATTAGCTTTAGACTGAAATGCAATACCATTTATACCCATCATAATATAAATATGCTTAGGGTTGTATTTTGCCATTTGTTGCAAAAATGTAACCTTACCCTGAGATGTTTTAATAACCTGACGGCTTAAAACGGTGTTAGTGTTTATTCCTGTATACGCAACAACCGGAGCGCCTTTAATAATAGAATAAAGATCTATACCCGTTGTAATGGAGTCCCCTACAAACATAGCGGATGAGAAAAAACTATTATCTACGCGGGGCTGAAGCGGAACAGGTTTGGATTTATCCACAACATAAGTCCAGTTATCCGCAGCGGCCGAAATATCATAAACAAGACTTGAATTAGTCGCAGGCGCCGTAGTATTAACAGACGCAGACTGAGATTCGGAAGAGGTAGGCACCTCAAGCTTAGAAGACACCGCAGGAATTGACGATGACCCAGGCATAGCCACAACACTTGATAACTCTTCTACAGAAGCAGACGAGGTTTCAATTCTACTAGATGCAATAGATGAAGATGCAATATCCTCAGGCCGTTTATTACAGCTTGCAACAAAAACAGAAAAAACAACAGCGCAAACAAACAGAGAAAGAACCGCAATAAGACTTCCGACAGTACGGCTCGAAACTCTGTGAACGCTATATGTCCTATAGTTTTTTCTGTAATTCTTCACTATACTCACCAACAGAAACAAAATATATAAGTATTATCTCATATTTTAATGTTTTTTTCAATAAAAAATTAAACTTTTTATAATAAAAAGCTCCGCAAGTTGCGGAGCTTTAATTCTTAGAATAAACCGATTATTTTTCCGGTTTCGTCAACGTCAATACGTTCAGCAGCAGGAACTTTAGGCAGTCCCGGCATTGTTAAAATATCACCTGTTAACACAACTATAAAGCCTGCACCGGCAGAAATTTTAACATTTTTTACAGTAACAGTAAAGTTTTCGGGTGCGCCAAGCTTAGTGGCGTCGTCCGAAAAGCTATATTGAGTTTTAGCAACGCATACAGGACAGCCACTAAATCCTAATTCGGTGAGCTGTGCTATCTGTTTTTTTGCGTTAGGCATAAAGGTTACACCATTTCCGCCATATACTTTTCTAACAATAGCCTCGATTTTCTCCTCGATGGTTGTGTCAAGCTCATAAGCAAAGGTGAAATCGCCCTTTTCTTCTTCACAAAGGCGGACAACCTCTTTCGCAAGCTCTTCTCCACCCTTTCCGCCGTCAGCCCAGACAGTTGAAAGAACAGTATTAACATCAAGCTCGCGGCATTTTTTGATAATAAAATCAATTTCATTATCTGTATCTGTCGGAAAGCGGTTAACCGCAACAACGCAAGGCAGCTTGTAAACATTCTTGATGTTAGAAACATGACGCAACAGGTTAGGAATTCCCTTTTCAAGCGCCTTTAAGTCCTCTGTTGCAAGCTCAGTCTTTGCAAGTCCGCCGTGCATTTTAAGGGCGCGGACCGTTGCAACAACAACAACTGCATCAGGAGTAAGACCTGCCATACGGCATTTGATATCAAGGAATTTCTCTGCGCCGAGGTCTGCGCCGAAGCCTGCCTCTGTTACTGTGTAATCACCCATTTTAAGTGCGAGGCGAGTTGCCATAACAGAGTTACATCCATGCGCAATATTCGCAAAAGGACCGCCGTGAACAAACGCAGGAGTTCCCTCAAGTGTCTGAACAAGGTTGGGCTTTATTGCATCCTTTAAAAGAGCGGTCATTGCGCCCGCCGCTTTAAGTTGACCGCATGTGACAGGCTTATCATCATAGGTGTAGCCAACGATGATTTTAGAAAGGCGCTCTTTAAGGTCGGTAATCGAGCTTGAAAGGCATAGAACTGCCATAATTTCAGACGCAACAGTAATATCAAAGCCATCTTCACGGGGTACACCGTTTGCTTTGCCGCCCATACCATTTACAACAAAGCGGAGCTGGCGGTCATTCATATCAACGCAGCGTTTCCAAGTGATTTTACGGACATCAATATTAAGGCTGTTTCCCTGTTGAATGTGGTTATCAAGCATTGCGGCAAGCAGGTTGTTTGCAGCTCCTATAGCATGAAAATCGCCTGTAAAATGAAGATTAATATCCTCCATAGGAACAACCTGAGCATATCCGCCGCCTGCAGCTCCACCCTTAACGCCGAAAACGGGCCCAAGTGATGGCTCACGCAGAGCAACAGTTACATCCTTGCCGATTCTTTTAAGGCCATCAGCAAGTCCTATAGTTGTGGTTGTTTTTCCCTCGCCTGCGGGGGTGGGAGTAATCGCAGTAACAAGAATAAGCTTACCGTCTTTTCTATCTGTTTCAGAAAGAAGGGCGGGTTCAATTTTAGCCTTATATCTACCATACTGCTCAATATATTTCTCGTCTACATGAGCAGCGGCAGCAATTTCAGTTATAGGGCGCATTTTACATTCCTGTGCGATTTCAATATCGGATTTATATCCCATTTTTGACACTCCTCTTATTTAAAATAGCGAATTGCTGAGTCAAACATACGAATATCATAATTTCCGGGGACATTCTTATAAAGTCCCTCTCCGATACGCTCACTATGTCCCATTTTGCCGAACACCCTACCGTCAGGAGAGGTTATACCCTCTATAGCATACATAGAGTCATTGGGATTAAAGTGAACATCGCTTGTTGCATTACCGTCAAGGTCAACATACTGGGTTGCAATCTGTCCGTTTGCGGCAAGCTTCTTTATAAGTTCCTCACTCGCTAAAAATCTTCCCTCACCGTGAGAAATTGCGACATTATAAATATCGTCAACCTCGGTAAGTGCAAGCCAAGGAGATTTATTTGAAGCAATTCTTGTTCTTACAATTTTCGACTGGTGTCTTGCTATAGTGTTATATGTGAGTGTCGGGCAAGTCTCGTCTGTATCAATTATCTTACCGTAAGGCACAAGACCTAACTTAATGAGCGCCTGGAAGCCGTTACAAATACCGCACATAAGTCCATCGCGATTTTCAAGAAGATCGGTAACGCCATCTTTAATCTCGGCATTGCGGAAAAATGCAGTTATGAATTTACCGCTGCCATCCGGCTCGTCACCGCCCGAAAATCCGCCGGGAACAAAGACTATTTGAGATTCTTTAAGCTGTTTTGCAAAATACTGTATACTCTCGCGAATTCCTGCAGAGGAAAGATTGTTGATAACAACAATCTCAGGGTCTCCTCCTGCATCGCGGACAGCCTTTGCAGAATCAAACTCACAGTTTGTTCCGGGGAATGCAGGAATGAGTACCTTAGGCTTATTAGCCTTTATAGCGGGAGCAACTCTCGACTCTGCTACATAGGAGAAGTTTTCCATAGGAGTTTTTCTATCGGGAATATTGCAGCTATAAACGCTTTCCAATTTATCCTCATAAATTTTAAGAAGCTCACCTAAGCAAACGCTTTCAGTACCAAAGGAAATCTTAGCATCGTCGGCAACTGTACCTACAAGCTTTGCATTTTCAATATCCTCAGTAGCTTCTAAAAGAAATGCGCCATAGTTATAGCCGAAAATGCAATTTGTACACATTGTTTCTTCATTATACTTAAATCCAAGTCCGTTACCAAAACACATTTTCATAACAGCTTCGCTTACGCCGCCGATAGTGGGAGTGTAGCAGGCAGCAACTTTTCCCTCTCGCATAAGTTTAGTTACGCGGTTAAATACCGCGATAAGAGAGTCAGCCTTAGGAAGCTTGTCCACACCATACTCAGGAGCAATAAGATAAACCTTATTCCCTGCTTTTTTAAACTCGGGAGAAACAACCTCGTCTACCTTTCCTGTCGTTACAGCAAATGAAACAAGTGTCGGGGGGACGTCAAGGTCTTCAAAGGTTCCGCTCATAGAGTCCTTACCACCGATTGAGCCGATAGAAAGGTCTTTTTGAGCTCTGTATGCACCAAGAAGAGCTGAAAGAGGTTTACCCCAGCGCTTTCCATCTTTTCCTACGCGTTCAAAATATTCCTGGAATGTTAAATACACATCTTCAAAAGAAGCGCCCGATGCAATAATTTTTGCAACCGATTCAACAACAGCAAGATATGCGCCGTGATATGGACTCTTTTCGGTTATAAAGGGGTTATATCCCCACGACATAAAGGAGCAGTCATTAGTGTGTTTTTTCTCAACGGAAATTTTTTGAACCATACTCTGAATAGGAGTAAGCTGATTTTTACCACCGAAGGGCATAAGAACTGTGCCAGCGCCGATAGTTGAGTCAAAACGCTCGGAAAGACCGCGTTTTGAACAGATATTAAGGTCTGCCGCTTGCGCTTTTAGATTTTCAGTAAAGCTTCCCGAAATCTTTTTATCATAACATTCAGGGGCCGCAGCTGTAATGCTGATATGCTTGTCAGCACCGTTAGAATTTAAAAACTCTCGGCTGATATCAACAATCTTCTTTCCATTCCAATTCATTACAAGTCGAGGCTCTGCCTTAACAACTGCAACGGGTGTTGCACTCAGATTTTCGCTCTTTGCAAGCGAGAGGAAGCGCTCTTTATCTTTTGCCTCGATACAAACAGCCATACGCTCCTGCGATTCGCTGATTGCAAGCTCGGTTCCGTCAAGTCCCTCGTATTTCTTAGGAACTGCATTAAGGTCAATTTCGAGTCCATCAGCAAGCTCGCCGATAGCAACAGAAACACCGCCTGCGCCGAAATCGTTGCAACGTTTTATCATACGGCAGGCTTCACCATTTCTGAAAAGGCGCTGTAGCTTTCTCTCTTCGGGAGCATTACCCTTTTGAACCTCTGCACCGCAGGTTTCAAGAGATTTAGAGGTGTGGGATTTAGAGGAGCCTGTCGCTCCGCCGCAACCATCTCTACCGGTTGCACCGCCAAGAAGAATAATAAGGTCACCTGCTGCAGGGGTTTCTCGACGCACATTCTCGGCAGGAGTTGCAGCAATAACTGCACCAATTTCCATTCTCTTTGCGGCATAACCATCATGATAAAGCTCGTCAACAATACCTGTTGCAAGTCCAATCTGGTTACCATAAGACGAATAACCTGCCGCAGCAGTTGTAACAATTTTTCTCTGCGGAAGCTTGCCTTTTATAGTTTCGCTGACAGGCTTTAAGGGGTCAGCCGCACCTGTAACACGCATAGCTCCGTAAACATAAGAACGGCCTGACAGAGGGTCGCGGATTGCACCGCCGATACAGGTTGCTGCGCCACCAAATGGCTCTATTTCAGTGGGGTGGTTGTGGGTTTCATTTTTAAAGAGGAGCAGCCAAGGCTCTGTTTTACCATCAACCTCAACATCAATCTTAACTGTGCAGGCATTGATTTCCTCAGACTCATCAAGTTTATTGAGCTTGCCTTCTTTTTTAAGGTATCTTACTGCAAGAGTGGCAAGGTCCATAAGGCAGATGGGTTTTGTTCTGCCAAGTGCCCTGCGGGTTGCGATGTAGTCCTCATAGGTTTTCTGAAGAAGCTCATCCTCAAACACAACATCGTCAATTACAGTGTTAAAGGTTGTGTGACGACAATGGTCAGACCAATAGGTGTCAATCATTCTGATTTCTGTAATGGTAGGATCACGCTGCTCGGTTTTGAAATACTGCTGACAAAACTCAATATCAGCGCCATCCATAGCAAGTCCATACTCAGAAATAAAATCCTCAAGTCCTTTTTTATCAAGCTGACAAAATCCCTCAAGCACCTTAACCTCGGTGGGCACTGTGTACTCCATTTCAAGAGTATCGGGCTTTTCAAGGGTAGCCTCTCTTGCTTCAACGGGGTTAATGACATACTTTTTAATTTCGAAAAGCTCTGCATCAGAAAGGTTTCCATATAATGCATAAACCTTTGCGGCGCGAATTGTGGGCCTCTCACCCTGAGAGATAATCTGAATACACTGAGCCGCTGAGTCTGCACGCTGATCAAACTGTCCGGGCAGAAATTCTACTGCAAAAACGGTAGCACCCTGAGCAGTAAGTTCATCAGAAACAATGTCGAGCTGAGGTTCTGAGAAAACTGTTTTCTTTGCGTAGTCAAAAAGTTCCTCGGTAATATTTTCCGCATCATAACGGTTAAATATTCTAACATCAGTAAGAGATGTGATGCCGAGAAGAGTACGGGCATCGTTTAAAAGTGCTTTTGCCTCGTTAGCAAGCTCTTTTTTCTTTTCTACAAATACTCTGTATACCATTCTATTTACCCTCCTCTGCTTTGAGCGCACGCGCTCCGATATCATTTCTGTAATATGCGTTTGTAAAGTTTATTTGCTTTACAAGTTTGTAAGCATCTGAAACAGCATTTTTGAGAGAATCTGCAATGGCAGTTGCTCCCAAAACTCTTCCGCCGCCTGTTACTAGCTTATCATCCTTAATCGCAGCACCCGCAACGTAAACCTTATCCCAGATATTTTCAGGAATGGTGATTTCAAAGCCTTTGTCATACTTTTGGGGATAGCCATTTGATGCCATGATAACGCAGCAAGCATTTTTAGAGCTGAATTTAACATCAATTCCAGATAGTCTTTCTTCTGTTACAGCCTGCATAACAGAAAGAAGGTCAGTTTCTAACAGAGGGAGAACAACCTGAGTTTCAGGGTCACCAAAACGGCAGTTGTATTCTATAACCTTGGGGCCATCAGCAGTCATCATAAGTCCGAAATACAGGCAGCCTTTAAAGGTTCTGCCCTCGCAGTTCATTGCTTTAATGGTAGGCAGGAAAATTTTCTCCATACACTCTTTTGCAATTTCTTCGGTATAGTAGGGATTGGGCGCTACTGTTCCCATACCGCCCGTATTCAAGCCGGTATCGTTATCCCCTGCACGTTTGTGGTCCATTGAGGAAATCATAGGAACAACAGTTTTTCCATCAGTAAATGAAAGAACAGAAACCTCAGGTCCTGTCAAAAACTCCTCAATAACGATATTATCGCCGCTTTTACCAAAAACCTTGTCCTGCATCATAGATAAAACAGCTTCTTTTGCCTGCTCTCGTGTTTCAGCAATAATAACACCCTTTCCAAGAGCAAGTCCGTCAGCCTTGATAACAGTAGGAATGGGAGCTGTATCAAGATATTTGAGGGCAGCATCCATATCGTCAAAAACTTCATATGCAGCGGTTGGGATATTATATTTTTTCATAAGGTTTTTGGAGAAAACCTTGCTTCCCTCTATTATTGCCGCATTGGCGCGAGGACCAAAGCAAGCAATTCCCTTTTCCTCTAATGCATCAACCGCTCCGAGCACCAAGGGGTCATCGGGAGCAACAACGGCATAGTCAATTTTATTATCTACTGCAAACTTAACTATACCATCAATATCCTTCGCATCGATAGGGACGCAAGTGGCATCCTTTGCAATTCCACCGTTTCCGGGAAGCGCAAATATTTCTGAAACATTTTTATTTTCCTTTATTTTTTTGATGATGGCGTGTTCTCTGCCGCCGCCACCTACAACAAGTATCTTCATTTATATCCTCCATTAATGATGGAAAAGTCTCATACCGGTAAATGCCATTGTCATACCGTATTTATCGCAACATTCGATAACTACATCGTCACGAATAGAGCCGCCCGGCTCCGCAATATACTTTACACCGCTGCGATATGCTCTTTCAATATTATCACTAAACGGGAAAAATGCATCAGAGCCAAGTGCTACGCCGTCAATAGCAGAAAGATATGCCCTCTTGTCTTCTTCTGTAAGCTTTTCGGGCTGATGGGTGAAGTATTTCTGCCAGTTACCATCTGCACAGACATCTTCTTCATTACCATTGATATATCCATCAATAACATTATCGCGGTCAGGTCTGCCGAGAGTGCTAAGGAAAGGCAGATTTAATACCTTCTCATGCTGGCGCAGGAACCAAGTATCTGCCTTTGTTCCTGCAAGGCGGGTACAGTGAATTCTTGACTGCTGACCTGCTCCAACACCTATAGCCTGTCCGTCTATTGCGAAGCATACAGAGTTAGACTGTGTGTATTTAAGGGTGATGAGCGCAATAATAAGGTCGCGAACTGCGCTTTCGGGAAGTTCTTTGTTAGCAGTTACGATATTCGAAAGCAGCCCTTTATTGATTTCAAAATTATTTCTCCCCTGCTCAAAAGTTATTCCGTAAACCTGCTTATGCTCAATAGGAGCAGGAATAAAATCAGGGTCTATTTCAACAATGTTATAGTTGCCGTTTCTCTTGGATTTGAGAATTTCAAGAGCCTCGGGCTCATAGCCAGGGGCAATAATTCCATCTGAAACCTCGCGCTTAATCATAAGAGCAGTAGTAACATCGCAGACATCAGAAAGCGCTACCCAGTCACCAAAGGAGCACATTCTGTCGGTTCCTCTTGCTCTTGCGTAGGCACAAGCGAGGGGCGACTCGTCAAGGCCCTCAATATCATCAACAAAGCAGGCTTTTTTAAGGTTATCCGAAAGAGGAATTCCTACAGCTGCGGATGTGGGGCTAACGTGCTTAAAGGATGTTACTGCAGGCAGACCGAGAGCCTCTTTAAGCTCCTTAACAAGCTGCCAGGAGTTAAATGCGTCAAGGAAATTGATGTATCCGGGTCTTCCGCAAAGAATTTTAATGGGGAGCTCAGAGCCATCGTGCATAAAGATTTTTGCGGGTTTCTGGTTGGGGTTACAACCGTATTTCAGTTCAAACTCTTTCATTTTATTCTCCTTAGCAGTTTTTGTTTATCATTCTATCCTCTTCCTTGCCGCTTTCTAAATCAATATAACGGACGTAAAGAGAAATCTTATTATCTTTATTAAGTGCATTCCAAAGAGATGTGGTAAACTCATCAATATCATTGGGGATAGCTACGCGCTCAGGCTCGCCCTGGAATGTAGGAATGGGATTTCCATCGCATACATAGGTGTGGATAAAGTGTCCAAGACCTGCCTTTGAGCCGTAGTGGAATCCAAAGCGGTTACAGAAGCTACCCTCTGCATCTCCGGATTTTAAAATGCTCATTTTATATGTAAAATCACCATTTTCAAAAGTCAGCATACCGCTGATGCGAGGGGTAAGGTTAGGAGCATCAGGCTCAAATTCACGGCTTTCTAAAGCACAGTCAAATGATTTGCCTGCTTTAAGTCCCTCATAAACAGTATCAGTCTGGTCGCCATTTGTTACAATAAGATTATTTTCATATCTGCGAATTGCAGCATATATAATAAGGCTGGGATCTTCTACCTTAGAAGCATCGAAAGGCTCGGTAAAAAGCGCATCGTCACGCTTTACAAAAACGCGGTTGCGGCTATTTGCACTTCTACCCATAATAAAATATGCCATACAAGCCTTTTTAGCATCCTCAGATTTGCCAATTACAATACCTCTGCCAACATAGTAATTTCCTTCAATAAGCTTTGCAATATCGTTGATTTCATATATATTCATAATCTTTTCCCCTCTATTCTTTGGAAATAATCTGACTGCAGACCTTTTCTGCTGCCTCGGGCAAAATTTTCCACTCGCACAGACGCATTACCCTTTTCTGCAAGGTTTCCGGAGTGTCGTTTTCTAAAATTTTCACTGCTTTTTGCAGGATAATTTCACCGCCATCGGGGATTTCATTTACAAAATGAACTGTAGCTCCCGTAACCTTAACGCCATACTCTAAGGCAGCCTCGTGTACTCTAAGACCATAAAAACCTTTGCCACAAAAGGACGGAATAAGCGAAGGGTGAACATTTATTATGCGTTTGGGATACTTACTTGTAAATTTTTCGCTGAGAATTGCCATAAAACCTGCAAGAATGATTAAATCAATCTCATATGTACCCAAAAGGCTCACTATTTTGTTTTCAAAATCCTTCTGGTCGGCACATTCCTTTTTAGAAACAACCGCACTGTCAATACCCGCATTTTTAGCTCTTTCTAAAGCATACGCGCCGTAATTATTAGACACAACAAGCACAATTTCACCGCTTTTAATAACGCCTTTATTCTGAGCATCAATCAAAGCCTGCAAGTTTGTGCCGCCGCCCGAAACAAGAACGGCAATTTTAGCCTTTCGCTCCTTCATTCTTTTCTGTCCTTTCAAAAAGACTTATTCAATTATAATTTTATCCTCGGAAGCAATAATCTCGCCGATAACATAAGCATCCTCACCATTTTCGTGAAGAATTGAGAGAGCAAGCTCTGCTTCTTCCTTGGAAACTACAATACTCATACCAACGCCCATATTAAAGGTATTAAACATATCGCGTTCGCTGATGTTTCCTGTTTTTGCGATAAGCTCAAAAATAGGAAGAATTTTAACAGCAGATTTTGTAATTTTAGCTCCGAGTCCCTCAGGAATACTGCGAGGAATATTCTCGTAAAAGCCGCCTCCAGTGATATGAGAAATACCCTTTACCTTAACCTTTTCTAAAAGGGCAAGAACGGGCTTTACATAAATTCTTGTGGGTGTAAGCAGGGTTTCACCAATGGATTTTCCGCCGAGCTCTGCTACGGGGGATTTAATATCGCTGTTTTCTACATCAAAAACCTTGCGGACAAGCGAAAATCCATTGGAATGAACACCGCTTGAGGGCAGCGCAATAACAACGTCGCCCACCTGCATAGTTTTATTATCAATTATCTTAGACTTATCTACGACACCGGTGCAGTATCCTGCGAGGTCATACTCATCTACAGGATAGAAGCCGGGCATCTCGGCGGTTTCGCCGCCGATAAGAGCAGCGCCCGACTGAACGCAACCCTCGCAAACACCCTTAACAATGTCAGCAATACGCTCAGGAATATTCTTTCCGCAAGCGATGTAGTCTAAGAAAAACAAAGGCTTAGCACCGCTACATATAATATCGTTAACGCACATAGCAACGCAGTCAATACCAACTGTATCATGCTTGTCCATTAAGAACGCGAGCTTTAATTTAGTTCCGACACCGTCAGTTCCGCTTACTAAAACGGGATGGGTCATACCTGTAACATCGAGCTCAAAAAGACCGCCAAAGCCGCCTACATCAGAGCATACTCCGCTTGTAAGGGTTTTAGCAATATGCTGTTTCATAAGTTCAACCGCTTTGTATCCGGCGGTAATATCAACGCCCGCGGCTGCGTAGCTGTCAGATCTTGATTGTGTATTCATAATTATTCCTTTCCGTTCCAGCAGTATGTGCAAAGCTTGCACGGCTCAAGGCCTATAGCTTTGATAACACCCTCTAAAGACTGGAACTCGAGTGATGCAAAATTGAATTTATCACTGATTGCTTTACGAAGATTTTTTCCGCGCTCGGTGTTGGAGTCACTGTATTCATCAATATGATTAAATCCCTCTTCCCCTTCGAGCTCCATAATAGTTCTGCGAGC
This sequence comes from Oscillospiraceae bacterium, assembly GCA_045655125.1. Classification (GTDB taxonomy): domain Bacteria; phylum Bacillota; class Clostridia; order Oscillospirales; family Ruminococcaceae; genus SIG578. The sequence goes on along the minus strand of JAZOOR010000026.1, from coordinate 70,508 downwards.
AATAAGCTCCATATCATCTGTAGCTCTTGAGAAGTTTAAGAATTTACATCCATACATAATCGGAGGGCAGGCAGAGCGCATATGGACAGCCTCTGCGCCGTTTTCATACAGAAAATCAACCGTTTCCTTAAGCTGAGTTCCGCGGACAATGGAGTCATCAACAAACAAAAGTTTCTTACCCTGAATAAGCTCGTGAACGGGAATCTGCTTCATCTTGGCGATTTTATTTCTGTCTGCCTGCTTTGCAGGAGTAAAGCTTCTTGCCCATGTAGGAGTATATTTAATAAAAGCTCTTGCAAAGGGCGCCTTACTTTTATTTGCATATCCAATCGCATGCGGGGTTCCTGAATCGGGCACTCCGCCGACATAATCAACATCCTGAGCAATATTGTTATCAATATCGTTCTGAGCTAATATTTCTCCGTTACGATAGCGCATAGCCTCAACATTTATTCCCTCGTAATTTGAGGTAGGATAGCCATAATAGCTCCACAGAAATGCGCAGACGCGCATTTTATCTCCCGGAGGTGAAAGCTGAGACATTCCGTCAGCAGTAATTTCGGCTATCTCACCGGGTCCAAGCTCTGCATAATCTTCATATCCAAGCTTAAGATAGGCAAAGGACTCAAATGAAACACAGTAGCCGTTTTCACCTTTTCCGATATGAACAGGAAGTCTGCCCACGCGGTCACGCGCGGCTATAAGTGAACCGTCTTGTTTAAGAATAAGAATAGCCGCAGTTCCGTCAATGACCTCATGAGCAAATTTTATTCCCTCAACAAAATCCTTTCTTTGATTGATAAGAGCAGAAAGCAGTTCAACCGAGTTAACCTTTCCACCCGTCATAGCATCAAAATGGTCACCCGTCGAAGAAAGATATTTATTTATAAGCGCCTCAGCATTATTGATAACACCGACCATACAAATTGCATAGGTGCCGAGGTGAGAACGGATAAGCATAGGCTGAGGGTCACTATCACTTATACAGCCTATTACCGAAGTTCCCTGCATTTCATCAAAAATGTGTTCAAACTTTGTTCTGAAAGGAGAATTTTCAATATTATGGATTTTGCGCTGAAGACCGATTTCGCTGTCAAAAGCAGCCATACCTGCGCGACGAGTTCCAAGGTGCGAATGATAGTCAACACCAAAGAAGACATCCATCATACAATCCTCTTTCGAAGCAATTCCAAAAAAACCGCCCAAATGTATTTTCCTCCTAATATTTTTACAAAAAGAGTTTAAGCAAAGAAAAGCTTAGAAAGAGTCATCGGGTCAATATACTCGCCATCCTTATAAACGCGCATATTACCTGATGCAATCTCGTCAATGAGCATAACCTTTCCGTCTGCATCATAACCAAACTCAAACTTAATATCATAAAGGACAAGTCCTTTTTCTTTAAGGTCATCAGCAACAATCTGAGTAATCTTCTGGGTCATAACCTTCATATCCTCGTACTGTTCATCGGTCATAACGCCGAGTGCGATAAGTCCCTCTTTAGTAACAAGGGGGTCGCCCTTTTCGTCATTCTTGAAGGTCATTTCAACATATGCAGGAAGGTCAGCACCCTCCTCAATATAATCGCTGTAGCGGCGAAGGAAGCTGCCAACAGCTTTATGGCGGCAGATAACCTCAAGACCTTTACCGAAAACCTTACCGGGAAGAACTTCCATGGTGGTGTTTTCGAGGTCAGCGCTTACATAGTGGGTCTTAATGCCTGCTGCATTTACCTTTTCAAAGAAATAGATAGACATACGAAGGTTGACATCACCTACGCCATCAATGGTAAGGCCGACAGAGTTCTCGCCGGGATCAAAAACACCGTCTTTACCGGTGCAGTCATCCTTGAATTTAAGAAGATAATTTCCATTATCAAGTGAAAATACGTCCTTTGTTTTTCCTGTGTAAACGAGTTTCTTTTCCATAGTATTTTGCTCCTTATATTAGAAAATTTAAAATAACAAATTAAAGGTTATTCATAACCTCGGCATCCTTTTTAAGAACAGCCTCGGCTGCTGTTTTTCTTTTTTTATCAAGCTTTGCTGCAAGCTCTTTATCTTCAACAGCAAGTATCTGGGCCGCGAGCAGCGCAGCATTTGCGCCACCGTTTATAGCAACTGTAGCAACGGGGATTCCCGAAGGCATCTGAACTGTAGAAAGCAGTGCATCCATACCGTCAAGGTTAGAGGATTTGCAAGGAATTCCAATAACGGGCAGTGTTGTGTTGGCGGCAATAGCTCCTGCAAGGTGAGCTGCCATACCTGCCGCAGCAATAAGTGCGCCAAAGCCATTTTCTCTTGCATTCAGTGCAAAATCACGAGCCTCTACGGGTGTTCTGTGCGCAGAATAGATATGCACCTCAAAAGGAATTTCGAGCTCTTTTAACGTATCTGTGGCTTTTTTGATAATGGGAAGATCACTATCGCTTCCCATAACAATACCGACTTTTTTCATAAATTTACCTCCCAAAAAATATAAAAGGGCACACTTAACTTAAAGAAAGTTAACTGTGCCCAGACGGTCGGCTAAAACGGATAAAATCCTCATTTCCTGCTCCTCTGTGGTGCTCCACATAATTTCCGTCAGTCACAGGAAAGGTTATTCAAATTTCACCTCAAAATTATATCATAATGTGAAATTTGTGTCAAGGCACATAGGTGGATTTTAAGCGGTAATTATTTCATAGAAGTTGTTTTTTCTTTTTGAATAACATCGTGTGCTCCACCCTCTACAATACTGGTTGCAGAAACAAGAGTAAGCTTTGCTTTTTGCTGAAGCTCAGGGATAGAAAGCGCTCCGCAGTTGCACATTGTGGATTTTACCTTGCTAAGAGAAAGTGCGACGTTATCCTTAAGTTTTCCGGCATACGGAACATAAGAATCAACACCCTCTTCAAAGGAAAGCTTCTTATCGCCGCCAAGGTCGTATCTCTGCCAGTTGCGAGCGCGGTTAGAGCCCTCACCCCAATACTCTTTATAGTATGTTCCGCCGATATTAACGCGCTTTGTGGGGCTTTCATCAAATCTTGCAAAGTATCTGCCGAGCATAATAAAGTCAGCGCCCATTGCAAGTGCAAGTGTCATATGGTGGTCATAAACAATACCGCCATCAGAGCAGACAGGAACATAAATTCCTGTTTCCTCAAAATACTCGTCACGAGCTTTGCAGACCTCAATAAGTGCGGTTGCCTGTCCTCTGCCGATACCCTTGGTTTCACGAGTAATGCAGATAGATCCGCCGCCGATACCAACCTTAATAAAGTCAGCTCCGCAGTCAGCTAAAAATCTGAAACCTTCTGCATCAACAACGTTACCTGCGCCAACCTTTACACTCTCGCCATATTTCTCACGAATCCAGTTTATAGTAAGTCTCTGCCATTCAGAAAATCCCTCGGAAGAGTCAATGCACAGAACATCGGCACCTGCTTCTACAAGAGCAGGAACACGCTGTGCGTAGTCCCTTGTATTGATACCCGCTCCGACAACATAACGCTTGGAGCTATCAAGAAGTTCGTTAGGGTTCTGCTTATGAGTGTCATAGTCTTTACGGAAAACGAAATAGCAAAGTCTTCCCTCGTCGTCAATTATAGGAAGAGAATTGAGTTTGTTATCCCAAATAATATCGTTAGCTTCCTTAAGGGTTGTTCCCTCTTTCGCCCAAATAAGTTTATCAAAGGGAGTCATAAACTCTTTTACCTTTGTATCGGGGCTCATACGGCTGGGGCGGTAATCTCTGCCTGTTACAATACCAAGAAGCTTGCCCTCGGCAGTTCCATCAGAAGTTATTGCAACGGTAGAGTGGCCTGTTCTTTCTTTAAGCTCAATAACATCAGCCATTGTAGCCTCAGGGCTTAAATTAGAATCACTCTTGACAAAACCTGCTTTGTAACTCTTTGCACGCTTTACCATTGCAGCCTCATCATCAATAGTCTGAGAGCCATAGATAAAGGAAACGCCACCCTCTGTTGCAAGTGCAACTGCCATACGGTCATCCGAGACAGACTGCATTATAGCAGAAACAAGAGGAATATTCATTTTGATTGCAGGCTCTTCTCCGCGTCTATAGCGGACAAGAGGGGTTTTAAGGCTGACATTTGCAGGTACACACTTGTCTGAAGAATATCCAGGTATTAAGAGATATTCATGAAAGGTGTGCGAGGGTTCATTAATAAAAGTTGCCATTATTTATTCTCCTTTACTATAGCTTGACATTCACAGTAAACACATCTGTAAATGCCTGATTTATCATCTGAAAGCTTAAATTTATTATCAAGCTCTTGTTCAACAGAGCTGATACATCTTGGGTTGGTACATTGAATTTTATTTACGATGATATTATCTTCTGTTTCCTCAGTAGTCACATTCACCTCGTCAAGAAGCTTTAAGATAAGTGCCATTCGCATAAGCTTTCCGTTTAACACCTGCTTGAAATAGCATGCACGGGGGTCGCTATCTACCTTAATGCTGATTTCATTAACTCGAGGTAGCGGATGAAGAATACACATATCCTTTTTTGCCGTTTCGAGCTTATCGAGAGTTAAGATGTAACTATCTTTAAGACGCTCATATGTTTTCTGATTGTCAAAACGCTCGCGCTGAATTCTTGTCATATAAAGAACATCAAGCTCAGGCATTGCATCCTCAAGCGAAGTTGTTTCCTTAAAGGATATATTGTTTTTCTCCAAAATATCCTCTTTGACGTAATCAGGAATATGCAGCTCCATAGGCGATATCAAAACAATTTTAATATTAGGATATCTTGAAAGTGCTGCTATAAGCGAGTGAACAGTTCTACCATATTTAAGGTCACCGCAGAAACCGACTGTTATATCCTCTATCCCGCCTTTTTCGCGGTAAATAGTAAGTAAATCAGCAAGTGTCTGTGTCGGGTGACAGTGTCCTCCGTCACCTGCATTTATGACGGGGATAGTTGCATTTTTAGATGCAACGTAAGGTGCGCCCTCTTTAGAGTGTCTGATTGCCATTATATCGGCATAACAGCTAAGCACCTTGGCTGTGTCTGCCATACTCTCGCCCTTTGAGGCTGAGCTGCTGCCCGCATCGGAAAACCCGATAACACTGCCGCCAAGCTCCAGCATTGCAGCCTCAAAGCTTAGTCTTGTACGTGTCGAAGGTTCAAAAAAGAGCGTGGCAAGCTTTTTACCTTTACATTTCTCGGCATAGTTTTGAGGATGCTCGCCGATATCGCAAGCCGTATCCATAAGTTCTTTAAGCTCCTCTACCGAGAAATCAACAATATCAATAAGGCTTCTCATTTTAAAAGTTCCCTTTCCTACTCTTTTGCGCCGTTTACTTCAAGGTATTTTTTGATGCGCTCTACATTTTCTCTGTTAGCTTCATCTTCCTCTAAGTACTCAATAATATCATAAACATCAACAACAGAGTAAACGGGGAAACCAAACTGCTCGCCAACCTCTGCCATTGCGGATTTTTCTGTCTGTCCTTTTTCTTTGCGATCTACCATAACAAAGGTAGCGGCTACCTTAGCGCCTTCGAGTGAAGAAAGAATTGACATACTCTCTCTTATAGCAGTACCTGCGGTGATAACATCCTCAACAATAACAATTTCCTCGCCTGCCTGAGGCTTGTATCCGACAAATACTCCGCCCTCACCGTGATCCTTTTCCTCTTTTCTGTTAAAGAAGAAAGGAACATCAAGTCCATTTTTCGAAAGAGCAACTGCAACCGAAACTGCAATGGGGATACCCTTATAAGCAGGACCATAAAGAACAGTTTTCTTATTGCCTACCTTTTCAAAGTAAGCTTTTGCATAAAACTCGCCGAGCTTAGAAATCTGCTCACCCGTTTTAATATCGCCTGCATTTATAAAATAAGGAATTTTTCTACCGCTTTTTGCTGTAAAATCTCCGAATTTGAGCACTCCTGCGCCCTCAAGAAACTGTATAAATTCTCTTTTATAGCTTTCCATTTTTATATCCCTCCTTATTTTAATCAATAAACTCTGCAACACAGCGGTTATATGCTGCTACAGGGTCCTCTGCAGCAGTGATAGGTCTGCCGACAACAATATAGTCGGAGCCGATTTTCTTTGCCTCGGCGGGTGTCATAACTCTCTTCTGGTCACCAATATCGCCATCAGCAAAGCGGACACCGGGAGTAACTGTTATAAAGTCACCACCGCAGGTCTCATGAACCTTGCCTGCCTCCAAGGGAGAGCAGACAACACCGTCAAGCCCGGCTTTTTTAGCATTTGAAGCATAGTGCATAACAACCTTATCAATAGGCTGATTGATTAAAAGGTCGGTTTCCATACTTTCCTGGTCGGTGGATGTGAGCTGGGTAACAGCGATAAGGATAGGTCTGCTACCATCAGGTCTTGTCAGTCCCTCAATAGCTGCCTGCATCATACGGCAGGTGCCCGATGCGTGAAGATTAGTCATATCAACATCAAGGCGGGAAAGAACTGCCATGGATTTTTTTACAGTATTTGGAATATCGTGAAGCTTTAAGTCTAAGAAAATCTTGTGTCCCCTTTTCTTAATCTCGCGGACAATCTGAGGTCCCTCAGCATAAAAAAGCTCCATACCTATTTTAACAAAAGGTTTTTTCTCAGTAAATTTATCGAGAAATGAAAAAACATCCTCAGCGCTGGCAAAATCGCAAGCAATAATTACGTCCTTACCCATTTTACTTTACTCCTCCTATAATGTCACTAAGTGCTGTAATATTATATTTCTCCATAACCTTGGGTAGATTATTTATAATATCTCTGCAAGCATACGGGTCAATTAAGTTTGCAGCACCAACCTCAACTGCGGTTGCGCCTGCAAGCATCATTTCAATAACATCCTCTGCGCTACTGACGCCTCCCATTCCGACAACCGGAATTTTAACAGTGTTTGCAACCTGATATACCATTCTCACAGCAACTGGGAAAATTGCACTACCCGAAAAACCGCCCATTTTGTTTGCAATAACAGGTTTCTTGGTTTTAAGGTCAATTCTCATTCCGAGCAGAGTGTTTATAAGGCTTATTCCGTCTGCCCCTGCGTCCTCGCAGGCCTTTGCAATAGATACGATATCTGTTACATTAGGTGAAAGCTTTACGATGACAGGCTTGGTGGTTACCTTTTTAACCGCTTTTGTCACTTCTGCAGCAGCCTCGGGAGATGTTCCGAAGCTCATTCCTCCTCCGTGAACATTGGGACAGCTTACATTAACCTCAAGCCATCCAACCTGCTCTTCTTTATCAAGCTTTTCACAGGTATAACAGTAGTCCTCAACACTAAAGCCGCTGACATTTGCCATAACCTTTTTATTAAAGCATTTTTTAAGTCTTGGAAGCTCTTCTGAAATAACTTTTTCAACGCCGGGATTTTGCAGACCGACAGCATTTATCATTCCTGCGTAGCACTCGGCAATTCTGGGGGTAGGGTTTCCGAAACGCGCGTCACGGGTAGTACCCTTAAACGAAAATGTTCCAAGCATATTTATATCATAAAGCTCAGCAAATTCATAGCCGTAGCCAAATGTTCCGCTAGCAGGGATAACTGGGTTCTCAAGCTCTATGCCGCAAAGGTTTACATTCATTTTTCCCATAGAATTTCCTCCTTTTTAAGCACAGGGCCGTCCTTACAAATTCTTTTATACCCCGTAATAGTCTTACAGGAGCAGCCCATACAAGCACCGAAACCGCAGCCCATTCTTTCCTCAAACGAGAGCTGACCTGAAGTTTTCAGGTTATTATAGATAGCCTTAAGCATAGGCTCGGGGCCGCAGGTATAGTAATATGTGTAATCCATATTTTTAGCTGCATCGGTTACAAAGCCTTTTATTCCCTCTGAGCCATCAACAGTTGTAACGGTAACCTTTGCGCCGAGAGCTTCGAATTCCCCTTTATAGAAAACTTCACTCTTAGTGTTAAAGCCGAGTATAACAGAAACCTTTTTACCCTCGCCTATCAGTTTTTTAGCAAGAAGATAGAGTGGCGGAACGCCTACTCCTCCACCAAGAAGCAGAGGCTTTTCACCGCTATCCCGAGTATCATATCCGTTGCCGAGGCCGCTTAGTACATCAATAGTGCCGCTTTGCATCTTTGACATCTGCTCAGTACCTTTTCCTACAACCTTATAGATAATAGTTACAATATCGCCCTCACAATCGCATACAGAGATGGGACGGCGCAGATAAAGTCCGTCAAGCTTAATGTTGATAAACTGTCCCGACGCTGTAATATCAGAGGTATCACCTTTAAGACGCATTCTATAAACATTTTCGGTAAGAGGGGTGTTTTCTATGATTTCAAAAAATCCTTGTTTCATTTTTGCTCCTTAATTTTAAGCATCTATTGTTGAAATAGTAAGGGTTGTTTCCTCTAAAACATCAAGCAGCACGCGGACAGTATCAAGTGCTGTGAAAATAGTAACATTGTTATCGGTTGCGACACGGCGAATCTCCTGTCCGTCACTTGCCTGACCCGAAGATGCAACATCACGAGTGTTGATAACATATGCTATGTGTCCCTGACGAATAGCCTCGGGGATTTCCTCACTACCGTCACTGATTTTCTGAAGGATATGGGTACGAATTCCGTTTTCTTTAAGGAATTTAGCAGTTCCCGATGTTGCCTGAATATTAAAGCCCAAATTGTAGAAACGGCGGATAAGAGGAAGTGCCTCTTCCTTATCCTTGTCAGCAATGGTTGCAAGAACAGTTCCGTAATTCTGAAGGTGCATACCCGAAGCCTGAAGCGCTTTATAAAGTGCACGATTTAATTTGTCGTCATAACCGATAGCTTCACCAGTGGATTTCATTTCGGGTGAAAGGTAGGCATCAAGGCCACGGATTTTGTTAAAGGAGAATACAGGAACCTTTACATAAACTCTATTCTTCTCCTGAGGGTATATATCGAAAATACCCTGCTCCTTAAGTGATTTACCAAGGATAACCTCGGTTGCAATATCGGCAAGACTATAGCCTGTTGCTTTTGAAAGGAACGGAACGGTTCTCGAAGAACGGGGGTTTACCTCAATGATGAATACATTCTCATTTTCATCAACAATAAACTGAATATTATAAAGACCGACAATTCCAATTCCAAGACCTAATTTTTTAGCATACTGCAGGATAATTCCTTTAACCTTATCTGAAATGCTGAATGTAGGGTAAACGCTTATTGAGTCACCGCTGTGAACGCCTGTACGCTCAACAAGCTCCATAATACCCGGAACAAACACATCCCTACCGTCACAAATAGCGTCAACCTCGACCTCTTTACCCTGAATGTATTTATCAACAAGAACAGGCTTGTCCTCGTCAATTTCAACGGCGGTTTTGAGGTAGTGGCGAAGCTGGTCTTCATTTGCAACTATCTGCATTGCTCTGCCGCCGAGAACAAAGCTCGGGCGGACTAAAACGGGATAGCCGATTTCAGCAGCGGCATTGATACCGTCCTCAATTTTTGTAACAGCTTTTCCTTTAGGCTGAGGAATGTTGAGACTTTTAAGGATTTTCTCAAAGCTGTCGCGGTTTTCAGCCTTTTCAATGGCATCGCAGTCAGTTCCGATTATCTTAACACCTCTATCGCGCATAGGCTCGGCAAGGTTAATTGCAGTCTGGCCGCCGAGGGATGCAATAATGCCTTCGGGCTTTTCAAACTCGATGATATTCATAACATCTTCGGGAGTAAGAGGCTCAAAATAAAGCTTGTCCGCCGTGGTGTAGTCGGTTGAAACAGTTTCGGGGTTATTATTTATAATAATAGCCTCATAGCCTGAGTTTTTGATGGTTGTAACTGCGTGAACGGTTGAATAGTCAAACTCAACACCCTGACCGATACGGATAGGGCCCGCTCCAAGAACAACTATCTTCTTTTTATCTGTTAAAACAGAGGCATTTTCACCTGTATATGACGAATAGAAGTAAGGAATGTATGCGTTGGTGTGGCAGGTGTCAACCATCTTAAAGACGGGGAACATATTGTGTTCTTTTCTGAAATTATAAACGTCAATTTCATTGCACTGCCACATACGAGCAACATATTTATCACTAAAGCCCATCTTCTTAGCATCAAGAAGAATGTCTTTATTTTTAACGTTAGCCTTTAAAGATTCTTCCATATCAATTATGCGTTTAATAGCTTCAAGGAAGAAGGCTGTAATCTTAGTGATTTCGTGAATTTCCTCTATGGTTGCTCCGCGGGCAAAAAGCTCAGCGATGGCAAAAATATTATCAGAGCGAAACTCCCTGATATAGTCAAGAAGCTCTTCTTCTGACATATTATCAAATTTTGCGTGATAAATATGATTTACACCAACCTCAAGTGAGCGAGTTCCCTTTAAAAGAGCCTCTTCAAGGTTGGAGCCGATGCCCATAACCTCACCTGTAGCCTTCATCTGAGTGCCGAGGGTGTTGGGCGCGGATGTGAATTTATCAAAGGGGAAACGCGGCAGCTTTGCAATTACATAGTCAAGCTGTGGCTCAAAAGCTGCGTTTGTATTTGCTATTGCAATATCCTCAAGTGCCATACCTACCGCAATTTTAGCGGTTACTCTTGCAATGGGGTATCCGCTTGCCTTAGAAGCAAGAGCTGATGAACGCGATACTCGTGGATTGACTTCAATAAGGTAATATTCGCTGGAATTGGGGTTTAATGCAAACTGAACATTGCATCCGCCCTCAATTTTTAGTTCCTTAATTAGTTTAATTGCGCTGTCATTGAGCATTTTAAGGTCGTGGTCATTTAAGGTCATAATAGGAGCGACAACAATAGAGTCACCAGTGTGGACACCGACGGGGTCAATGTTTTCCATACCGCAGATAGTGATAGCATTATTATTCGAGTCACGCATAACCTCAAATTCGATTTCTTTGTAACCTTTAACGCTCTTTTCAATAAGAACCTGATTTACGGGAGAAAGCTTAAATGCGTTGAGGCCAATATCTACAAGCTCCTGCTCGTTATTTGCAAATCCGCCGCCTGTACCGCCTAAAGTAAATGCAGGTCGCAGAACTACAGGGTAGCCTATGCGTTTTGCAGCTTCTTTTGCTTCCTCAATGCTATATGTGATTTCAGAGGGAATTGTTGGCTCTCCGATAGACTGGCAGAGCTCTTTGAACATTTCTCTGTCCTCTGCCCTTTCAATGCTCTCGCTGCTTGTTCCGAGAAGCTCGACTCCGCATTCCTTTAAAATTCCCTTCTTTTCAAGCTGCATAGCAAGGTTAAGACCTGTCTGTCCGCCAATTCCGGGAAGAATTGCATCGGGGCGTTCATATCTCAGAATTTTTGCAATATATTCAAGTGTAAGAGGCTCCATATAAACCTTGTCAGCAATGGTAGTATCAGTCATAATAGTTGCAGGATTGGAGTTGCAGAGAACTACCTCATAGCCTTCTTCCTTGAGAGCTAAGCAAGCCTGAGTGCCTGCATAGTCAAACTCAGCCGCCTGACCGATTACAATAGGACCTGAGCCAATGATAAGAATTTTCTTAATATCTGTTCTTTTTGCCATTTTAATTTTCCTCCCGAAAAAACTATTCAAAATCTTTTTTATTATATACAATTTTACCGTCACAAACCGTAAGCAGACATTCTCCGAAAAGCTTTTCACTCTCAAAGGGTGTCGCCTTGCCTTTAGAAAGGAATTTATCGGGATCAACCGTATATTCCTTTTCTAAATCCCACACCGAAAAGTCAGCTCCCAGCGGAATATTAAATCGTTTTCTCGGATTTATGACAAGGAGCTCTATCAGCCTTTCCATCGAGATTATGCCCGTTTTTACGAGCTTTGTATACATAACAGGAAATGCCGTTTCAATTCCGACAATTCCAAACGCACTCTTTTCAAGTCCCTTTGATTTTTCCTCAGCGCTATGAGGAGCGTGGTCGGTAGCTATCATATCAATAGTACCATCACACACTCCCTCAACAAGAGCAAGGCTATCCTCTTTCGCTCGCAGAGGCGGATTCATTTTATACTTTCCGTCCTCTTTAAGACAGCTATCATCAAGTACAAGGTAATGCGGGCCTGTTTCGCAAGTTACATTAACTCCTCTTGCCTTAGCCTCTCTGATAAGAGCTACGCTTTCCTTAGTTGAAATGTGGCATACATGATATTTGCAGCCTGTTTCCTCAACAAGCTTTAAATCTCGCTCTATCTGTTTATATTCACTTTCTGAGCATATTCCTCTGTGTCCATGTTCCTTGGCATACTGTCCGTCGTGGATATATCCGCCTCGCAGTAGTGAATTAACCTCGCAGTGCGCAACTATCATTTTGCCGAGTGCCTTTGCTCTCTGCATAGCCTCACGCATCATTTCTTCCTGCTGTACTCCCCTACCATCATCAGAAAAAGCAATAGCTTTTTCTGCCATACCCTCAAGGTCAGAAAGTTTTTCTCCTGCCTGAGAAACGGTGATTGAAGCATATGGGTAAACGTGTATTACAGCATCGCGCTCTATAATCTTAAACTGCTCATTAATATGCTCCACGCTATCAGGAACTGGTGAAAGATTGGGCATTGTGCAAACGGCGGTATATCCTCCTGCTGCTGCAGCCCTACTTCCGCTGAGAATGGTTTCTTTATAAGAAAAACCCGGCTCACGAAAATGCACATGCACATCGCAAAAACCGGGCAAAAAAGCATATTTTGACAAATCAAAAGGGACAAGAGATTTAGCCTGCATAGCGCAAGCGGAAACTGTAGAACTATCAAAATTTTGAGAAATTATTTTTTCAATTTTTTGTTCAAACATTTCAATTTCCTTTCCCTATATAAAACAAAAAGCCCTGCTGAAACGGCAAGACAAACACATACGAAAACAGACACAGTCATACTGCATCTAATTATCATATTTCCTCAATCTTGCCGACCTCTCTGGATCGTTTTAAAGATTTATTTTAAAAAATTATACCACGCAAAAAAACCTTTGTCAACAAAGTTTAATCATTCTTTTTCTTCTTTTTTTAAAAAACTAATTATTTTTAAAATTTAGTTTTATATCATTGACAATATAAGGCATTTCGTGATAAAATAATGCTCGGTCACCTAAACATATCGGGGTGTAGCGAAGTTTGGTATCGCGCTTGGTTCGGGACCAAGAGGCCGTGGGTTCGAATCCCGCCACTCCGACCAAAAATTCCAAGGACGTTAAGTTCTTGGAATTTTTACTTATTACCTATTACCTCTTCACTCTTCACTAAAAAAGTCCTTGGAATTTTGAAGTAATAGGTAAGAGGTAATAGTGAAGAAGTTCGGTGTCTGCTTCGCAGACGAATTTATAAAATTTCGCAAAATGCCGATTTCAGCATTTTCTTTTTATAGTAAACATACAAAAGTTAAGGTTTGTGCTATTTTTCGACTACTAAAACCTAGTATTTATACAGGTTTCCGCTTGATTACTATATCGCTATCTCGACCAAAAATCCGTGTTTTCCAAATGGAAAACACGGATTTTTTTATCAACTATTTTTCTTTTATTCTTTTAGCTTGCAGCGCACTGTTATGCGCTGCTTGCCGCTTTTTGTGCAGGTAAATAATGTAAAATCCCAGATGCCCGATTGCATATCTGAAACTGCTGTTCCATCCAAGGTGGTAAGCTCGCACACCTTATAAGTGTGCATTTCTCCGTTTGGTTCTAGGAATTTTATTTCATCGTTAATTTTGAGCCTATTTAGTGGTCCGAAATGGCTTTTATAATTGTGAGCAGCAATGATAATATCATTTGTTTTGATGTTGCCCGCATAGCGGCATGGCGCTGTTTTTAGCCGTTTATAACTCCATTCATTATATACCGGAAGCTCGATATTGAGCTTTTCAACAATAACCTTACCGCAAAATTCATCACCATCCACCGTGATTACGGGAGCATTATCATCGCTATCTGAATTATGCACATCGTCAATTTTGTTTAAAATTTCTGTTGCCTTTTGCCCTGCATTGTCATCCTCGACAACATTATAAATATACCAGCCACCTGCAATTAAAAGCAGTAGAAAGCCGAGCAGCAGAAAGGCAATTCCTTTATTTTTTCTTGCCATTTTTCTTTACCCCTATCTCATAGACACCGAGTAGGACAAAGCAAGCGCCGGCAATGGCAATAAGAATAATAGGCCACCAATACTGACCGGTTTGAGGAAGTTTTTCGCCTGCATATGTGTTGGTAACAATAAAGCCGTTTACTGCATCACCGCTATAATCAGCTTTATAATTAGATACGGCCTTCTCTCTTACGGAGTAATCCCCATCCTTAGCAAGCTCTCTGAATGTATGCGCCCAGCCGTTTTTCTCGCTTAGCTCAACTGTATCAATGATAGCTGAGCCATTTAATAATTCAATAGTAACCGAGTCAGGTCGCTTTTTGGAAGCGTTGTTTTCATCCTGCCATTTTTTTATAACATAAAGGCCGATTTTATCAGGGGTATTATCCTCAAGCTTTGGAACCGAGTCCACCTCATAGCATAGCTTACCGCCAGACTCATAGGGAATAAATACAATGTACGGATTAAATGTAAATCCGCCGTTTTCCTCTGTATAGACAACATAGATACCTAAAGAAAGTTCAGTAAATGTCGCCTTTCCGTTTTCTGATATTGCCGACAGAGTGCTAATTTTATTATTCTTAATATAGTCAACAACCGTTTTTGCCGCCATTTCATTCGGGCTGTTTATAATGCCCGAAAGAGAAATTCCGGAATTTTCAAATGCATCCGCAAGAAAAAAACCCGTATCATTTAATGCTGCGATCTGGCAGACATTTACCTCTATATCATTAACGTAATTTTTTTCTTTATCTTCGAGCAAAACGGTTATACTGCCGTTTTGAGCTGCTGCAAGGCTGTTAGTCGCTGTGCAGACGGCAAAAATAAGCGCAAAGAACATGACTATTATATTTTTAAGAGTTGCTTTCATCTGTTTGCTCGCCGCCTTTGTTAGTTACTGATGCCTTCTTTTTACGGATATCCTTAAATTTTTTCACCGCTATAAAAATAATAAATAATCCTATAAGTGAAAATGTTATTAAATATTTCATATCAATATTCAAGAGCTCGTTGACAACTTCATCCTGCTTTGCAGAGGTGTCACCACCGACAACTCGCACACCACGCACCAGCAAGCGATGGGAATTTATGCCATATGGTGTGCAGGTAACCAAGGTTACACAGTCCTTGCCGCTGACTACATTTAGTCTTGACACTTCTTCCGGCTCAACGACAGAAATATCATCTATTTTATACTCAAGAACCTCGTTTAACACATGAATATAGAATCGGTCGCCTATTTTAAGGTGATCAATATTGGTAAGCAGCTTTGCCGAAGGTAAGCCTGTGTGACCCGCAAGGACACAGTGGGTATTCTTACCGCCGACAGGTAGATGTGTTTCGGGAACGTGACCTATTCCCTTTTGCAGCATTTCCTCTTCTATTGTGTGATAAATGACAAGAGAAGCGCTTATTTTAGGGATTTCTATATATCCCATCATACCATTTCCTGTGGTGTTAAGTACATTTTCATATGTTAAGCCAAGCTCTTTTAGCTTTTCCTCGTCTGAGCGGTTTTCATTAAATAAAACAGCATCTTCCATTGCCTCACTAAACTGTTTCGGCGTTGTTTGGGCAAAGGATTCCTTATAGTCACCTATAAGCTTTTTATTAAGATATTGATTATATAAATTACTTACAGTCGGATAAAGAAAGAGAGAAAGACCGCAGATAAAAATAACCACCACAATAATTGTCGGTAAATGTTTTTTCATAGGTCTTTCCCTCCTTTTATTTTATCTTTGTTTTGGTTTCAGAAAAAGAAATAGGCTTTGCGGGGTGGCTAAAATTAAAGTCGCTCCGTTTTTGCGAAACTTCTTTTTTTAAACCGCGCTACTTCTTTTTCTTGTAGTAAAAAAAGCAGCGGCACCTGCCATCATAAGAATACCAAAAACGGTGAAGAGTGTTGTACCGATACCACCGGTATCAGGGAGCTTTTTACCGGGTTCGTTGGCGATGTCAACATAGGTGAGCAGATTTTTGTAGCTACCACCTGCGTTACCCATAGAACCGCTACCGGTGTGCTCACCTGTAGCTGTTAAGCTTGAAATTGTGCCGTATCCGTCAACAGTATCGGTAATTGTAAGAATAAAGGGCTCTGTTGCGCGGATGTAGCCTGACGGAGCTTCGGTTTCTACAATTTTGTAGGTACCCTCTTTTAAACCAAAGAGTGTGATATCACCCTTGTTACCGCCATAATAGTTATTATAATCGTACTCTCCGGGGTCCCCCTGGGCAATAACCTCGATTTCCTCAATGAGCTCAATGCCAGAGCCTGCCTCAAGTGCCTCTAAGGGAGCTACAAAATATCTGTCTTCTTTCTTAATGAACTTTATAGGCTGCTCAGAGCCATCTTCGTAGAACTTGAATTTAGCGCCTGCAAGACGGGTGTGATTTGAGAAGCTGCCGTCAGCAGTTTCAGAATACTTTGTCAAAACAAATATATATGTATATACATTTGCGGTTGCATCACTGCTACCTATTGTAGGAGTATCAAGCGTGGGGTCATTGTGATAGTAAAGTCTTGCAGTGTTAATGTTTGCCTGTTGGGGAGCAATTTCGTCATTAACAATTGCGGTGTACTCAACTTTTATTTCATCGTTAAGCTCAAACTTTGAGGTGATTGGGCCTGTGAAATCAATCTTGAAATCATAGCTCTTTCCATCAACAGTGTTTGTACCTGCGCCCCCATATGTGTAATATTCAGGAGCTTCAACGAGAGTGCCATTTCTGTAAACCTTTACAGAGCCTTCTTTAAGCTCAAGTCCCTCAGGGAGAAGGTCCTCAATATAATAAGTGTAGTTATTATACATTTTGTGTGAAGGAACGAGGGTGGTGATTTTAAACTCAACTTCTTCACCTATAGAGCAAGAGGTTGCTTTGCCCCATACACCATTATTTTCCTTTACATACTTTTCAATCTGGGGGCGGTTTGCTTTAAGGGTAATAACTACTTCCTGATTAAGGCTGTAAAGCATAACAGCAGAACGAACTGCACTTCCGGTCGGATCGGTGTTATCATAAATAAGATAATAACCCGATGAAAGTTCATCAAACTCTACTCTTGTGTCGCCTTCATTTCCTGTTGCAGTTTTTAAGGGAAGAGCCTTATCCTTGACAAACTTGTAGATGTCTTCAGCTAATTTGCTTAACTCAAGGTTATCGGTGACCTTAGCGATTTCCTCAACTGCTTCCTGAGCGGTTCCATCTTCCTTTCCGCAGAAAGCTTTACTGGTATCCTCGTTAAAGAAGAACTCTTTAAACAGAGCATCTCCACCCTCTTTGTACCAGTCATAAGCGATGTTTTCACCATCAACTGTTGCATCAAAAACCTTAAAGAGATGGAAGGTTTTTCCTACAACTGTTGCTGCCGAGTTGGAGGGGTTTTCAATGATGATTTTTCCTGTGCCTGTTCCTGCTGCAGATGTGGTGAAAACAGCACAGCTGAATACAACACACATACTTACAAGAACTGCCAGAATTCTTTTGATTGCTTTCATTTGTTTTACTCCTTTACTTTTTATTTTTTTAGAACTCTGAAAGCGGTTTTTAATTTTGGCACCTCCTTTTACGGAGGCTATTTATGTAAATGCCCAGAGCTAATGCAATCAGCATAAAGCCCAGTGCATAAAACATACCATTTCCGTTGCCGCCCGAATTTGGCAGGTCAACATATTTGGCATTTTTAACAGTGATATTATAAGCGGTGCTACCCGCCTGCGCATAGAAATTTTCCTCTACTGAAACTGTGCCATCCTCGTTAATGGTAAAGTAGACACATTCGGAAAGCTTCATATACCCATCTGGTGCAGTCTGTTCTGTAAGTCTGTATCTGACACCGCATTTTAAGTTATCGAAAATGAGTGTTCCAGCATCGCCAGTGGTTTCGGTTTTTGCAATTTCAGTAGGTATCACATTATCTTCTGCATCCACCGCCTCAAGCAGAAAGGTTGCGCCGGATAACTGCACACTCTTGCTCAAATCGGTTTTTGTAAGACGGAGCATAACACGCTTTGTGGTGTTTGTGACTGTTAGTGTAATATGCGGGTTTCCATCTTCATCCGTAGACTGAATTGGCAATCCGTAGGCTGCAAGCCAGTTTACAAACGAGCCGTCTGCCTTTGCGTGTTCGGTGCCTATTATCGTTTCCTTGATAGACCACTCAATTTTTTCACCGTTTACATAAATTGGTAGGTTTGTCCAGGTGTGCTGCCAGCCGTTTTCGCCGTTCAGCACCACCTGCGGCTCAACGCCTGCGATAACTGTTGTAACAAGCTTATTGTTAGCAAGAAGCTGAACTGTAACGGGCTGCCATTCGTTTTGGGGGCAATCCCACTTCTTTTGAGCAGTTACCGACATAACATCAGTGCTGTTTCCAACAATAAGTATACCGTTTATGTATTTTATCATCTCGCTATTGCCGCCAAGGATTCCGATGGTTTTCTCATCGTCGGTATATCCGATTTCAATATTACCAATCGGCGAATATCCCGTTGGCGCCGAGACTTCCTCAACGATTATATTGCCTAAATCGTAGCTGAAATCCTGAATAGAAATTTCAAAGTAACCATTTGACGTGCCGCTGAGAACTGTATGTGTGCCGTTTTGGGCATCGTATTCATAGCTATCGGTTTGACTATTATAGTTAAATTTTAGCGGGGTGCCGTTTTGGACAAGTCTGAATGTGGCTCCGCCGATTGATACACCTGTAAGAGCATCCTGTTTTTTGATGACAATAGAATTACTCTTGTTATAAATATTAGTAAACTCGGCACGAAGAACCTCGTCGGTTCCCTCGTCAAGCGCGTAGGTCATACCGCTGACGGTAAGGCTGGTTCCGCTTCCCGTTATCGATTGATCGCCGTGAGCATCCATAACGGTGTATTCGGAATATACTCCAAAGTCCACCCCCGGATCAGCGAACAGGTGGGGGTGTTCGGTGATGTTCCACAATTCGCCGTAGTCTACATTAGTAATCTCCCACATATATGTATCGGTTATCGGATCGTAGGTGGTACTATTATCAAGAGTTAGGACTATGTTTGTTCCTGCCGTAACATCGGTTGCATCAATGTAGAAGTCGGTTTTGGCTTCGGCTATAAGCTCCTTATTACCCGCAAAGGTTTTATAGACGTGAATAAGACCTTCTTTTCTAACAAGCTTGCCGTCAATGTGCCAGGCGTCGTCCTGCGACTTGAATACGTACCATCTTATAGCGTATTCTTTGTTATTGAGGTCCTCTGCCTTAACTGCAACACCATCTACTGAAAGATAGCCTGTATTTGCGTATTGTACGAGATTTTCAAATACATAATCATCCGATGGGAAGGCGCTCAGCCATACCCCATCTGTTCTCTCGCCGTACTGTGCACGAATTTTTTGGTCTGCTTCGAAGGAGTTGTCCGATGTGGTATCTGCAATTCCATATTTATTTTGAAGATTAGTTACACCAAGCGAGGTGTCAACTCCACCAACATAGGCCGAGAAAATTTCTTTGGTATACTTGTTGGAGTCTTGTCCGGTGATGTTACCCTCGGTATCTACCGCAACAGAGTCAAATCGAATAAAGAATGATGCAGTTTGAAGTGCATTATATTCCCAAATTGCAATTAGGTCTATCTCCGTTTCGGTTGCGTACTTTAAAAGCTCGTCCCATATAAGTGTTGTGTTGGGCTGAAGAATAATATCGGTGTTTTCAATTCTCCATCCCCTAAACTGAATCACACGCGAAAGCCCCGTTGTGTTGCCGTTTACCTTTCCTTCCACACTCTGCTGCGAAACGTTTCGGATGGTAGCGCTGGCCCCTTCGGTGTATGCATCCGTCAAAGTAGTTGATGTAACACCAGCAAGAGTTGGCTTTGTACTTACTGTAACATTGTTTACAGTTGGAAATGCAACATTGTAATTTATCTTTATATTGGGGGGGATTGCAACAAAGGTGGTATCTTTGGAAATTGTTACTTTAGCGCCACCCGAATAAAAGGAATTTCCATCCTTCCACTCGTAATTTCCTTTGGGAAGCGTAATCTCGGTACCCTCTGTGACATCTTGTATCGTCGTGCTTCCATCTAAATACTGATATGTAACTGTGTAAATCGGAACAGCGGTAAATGTTGTTTTATTTGTTATGGTAACCGTTTCACCTGCATCGTATGTGTTGCTACCACTTACCCATACAAACTTTCCTTGCGGAAGGGTGAATCTATCTCCTGACCTTACAATCTGCGAAGTATCTGCCGTATCGGGATAGTTAAGGCTTACTGTGTAAAAAGCAAACTCGGTATTATTTACATTGTTTGCGCCTTTTTTAATAAGCCTTATATATCTTACTTTTTGCGAGTTTGAGTTTGACTGACTCGTTGCTATGGTAGTTTGATTTTCACTAAGTGTGTATTTTGAAAAACTATAGGTTGAATATCTTGATGCTGCTAAATCAAAGGATTGATATGTGAATTCGGTTCCTAATGCCCCATTTACAGCTTGTAGAAGCTGGGGAGTCGAAACATAAACCGAATAGTTGTAACCCGATCCCGATCTTGTTATAGGAACAGTTCCGATAAACTGATATGAACCATCAAGATAAATGTATATGTTTCCTAACATACCACTGGTTGCAGGTTTGTCGCCAAGAGCCAAGGGAGTCACTGCGTTTTGTTGCTGCTGAATTTGTTGTAGCGTTTGCTGAGGAATCAGCTGCGGCGTATTATTTGGTGTTTGCTGTGTTGTTTCATTCGAAGCCTGATTCTGAGGGGTGTTTATTTCCTCATTTAAAACAATATCGGGAAGCTCTTCCGTGTCCGAAATTGTGGTATTTAGCTGTGCCAGAGTGTCCTGTGAAAGCTCGACTGAGCCATCTTCCGGCACCTCAATACTATTGAGATTATCATTAAAGTTAAGCGCCATTGCCATGGTGTCATTTATTACATATTCAAGAGAATGATTGTCATTATTTCCAAGCAGGGTGAGGATTGTATTGATATCATTCTCTTTCAAAAGGACTATATAGCAGTTGCCATCGTGAGTATGAGCGGATTTGCCACACTTAAGAAAATCACCATCATAGCAGGAATCGGTGTGGGTGTGTTCCTCTATACCGCAACGTATTTCCTGCTCTAAGGCTACCGCATGAGTAATATTCATGCAAAACAAAAGAACACAGGATGCGATGCAAAAAAACACACAGGCTGCGAAAAACAAAATGCTTTTAATATTCAGTTGTCGTTTACTACTTCTAAAAGCATTCATTATGGGTCACTCTTTAATAAAAAAATTATTTTATCGATTTAAAGGGGCTAAGTGAGAAAACAACCTTTCCTATAAGTCTGTCTTTGGTAACAATCCCGATTTCTGTAAGTCTGCTATCCATAGCAGTATCACGGTTATCTCCCAAAACAAAATATGAGTTAGTAGGAACATTGTACGGAAACTGAACATTGCATTGTCCTAGTGTTTTGTTTTCAACATATGGCTCATCGAGCTCCTTGCCGTTTACCGACACAGTGCCAAAAACATCGATTGAAACCTGACTGTTGCCCGAAGCTACAACACGCCGCACAATAACCTTATTATTATAATAAAATGCTATTATATCGCCGTTTTCAACCTCTGCCATCTTATTTACAATAAGTATCTGTCCATCTTCAAGTGTTGGGGACATACTGTTTCCGTAATACTTTACAATGGGCATAATGAAGGTAAACAGATTAAGTAAAAGCGAGGCGGTCACAATAGCAATCAGAACAATCTTCAAAGTTCGCTTAAAAACCCGACTCTTAAAAAAGCTCTGCTTTACAGGCCTGTGATTATCCACTTTCTTCTCTCCCGTTAGGCTATAAAAAGCCTATTTTTACTTATTGATATACATAATATATGATATCATATTCTTTATTAATATTCAAGAGTTTGTAGAATTTTTTGTTTTCTTATAAAATAATAGAATTTTACCCCCAAGGACTTAATTCCTTGGGGGTTCCTATTATCTGTTAGAATTTTCCAGTATCAATGATGATGGTGGTGGTGATGGGTGCCGTGGTGTTCCCATTCAATCGAGCAGTTTTCATCCTGACAATGCTCATTAGGCTCTTCAAGTTCAAGTGTAACGTGTCCGATTCCGTGTTCTTTCATTTCCTGTCTAAGAGCGTGTTTTATATGGTGACCGTCGCCTGATGTTACTACGTGCATAGTTGCATAGTTGTGGTGTCCGTCTATACTCCAGATATGTATATGGTGTATATCCTCTACCCCATCAATCTCACAAAGGTGTTCTTTTAAGTGCTTTATGTCTATTCCGTGCGGAATTTTTTCCAAAAATAAATCCAGCACCTGTTTCAGATTTTGTGCAGCGTTAATTAGGATAAACACCGCCACTCCGATAGACAAAACAGGGTCGATTAGGGAAATATCGGTAAATCGCATAACAATAGCGCCAACGAGTACCACAAGCCATCCAAGCACATCCTCGAGCATATGCAGATTAACCGCCTTTTGATTGAGGGAATCGCCCTCGCGGGTAAAAAAGGCTGCACACAGATTTACAGCCACACCGATTACTGCAAAAATCAGCATACCATTATAGTTTATATAAGCAGGTGAAATAATTCTTCGGATAGCATTATAGATTACCATTATAGAGCCAAGCAGCAATATCAGCGTGGTAATCAAGCCACCTACCACAGAATAGCGAACATACCCGTAGGTATACACGTCATCAGGCTGTTTTTTGCTTTTATGCTCTAAAACCCAAGAAGTGCCAATGCTGACAGCATCTCCCAAGTCGTGAACTGCATCAGACATAATCGCGACACTATTTGTAATCATTCCACCAAAAAATTCAAACACCGAAAAAAACAGATTAAGCAGAAATGCAATCAGAATTTTTTTATCACTTTTCATTGGAATATTCCCCTATATATGTCATAATAACAATAAATATCAAATTAGGAGTAAGAAACAAATCTTACTCCCATTTTAATTAGTCGGTTGTATAGTTGTCAAAATAGCCCTGAATAAACACAATAGGAGTTCCCTTATCACCCGAGCCGGAAGTTAAGTCACAGAGAGAACCAATAAGGTCAGTAAGTCTTCTGGGAGTTGTTCCCTCAGAAGCCATTTTGCCTACAAGGTTACCATCCTTTTCCTGAATTTTTTCTTTAATTGCCTCTTTAAGTGCGTCACCCGAAAGATCCGAGAACTCATTATCAGCAAGGTATTTGAGCTTAAGCTCGTTAGGTGTTCCCTCAAGACCGCTTGTATAAGCAGGAGATACAACGGGGTCAGCAAGCTCCCAGATTTTTCCAATAGGGTCTTTAAACGCGCCGTCACCGTAAACCATAACCTCAATGGTTTTACCTGTTGCTTCAAGAAGCTTTTTCTGAATAGCATCAACTACGCTCTGGCAGTCGCGGGGGAAAAGCTTGACCTTATCTTCTGTAGCCTTATTTGAACCGAGAAGACCATAATCTGCATTAAATCCGCTTCCATTGACGGATGCATCGAGAATATCATCAAGACCGAGAACAATATCGCCGCCTGCAGCTTTAAGAATTCTCTTGGTGCGTGCTCTTGTATGAATATCGCAGCAAAGGACATTCTTTGTATAATCAAGAATTGCTTTGGGGTTATTTGCAAAAATTATCTCACATTCTGCACCGCATTCGCGAACAAGGCTCTCGTAGTATTCTACATAATCAACGCCTGTAAAGGTGTGTTTTTCGTAGCCAAAAAGTTCACGATACTTGGAAAGAGAAAGCACATCCTTATAAGGATCTATTCCCTTTTCGTCAAGTGCGTCAAGCGAAACTAAGTGGTTTCCAACCTCGTCAGAGGGGTAAGAAAGCATAAGAACAACCTTCTTTGCGCCCTTTGCAATACCGCGAAGGCAGATTGCAAAGCGGTTACGGCTAAGAATCGGGAAAATAACTCCGACGGTTTCTCCGCCGAATTTATTTTTAACGTCCTCTGCAATATCATCAACAGTTGCATAGTTGCCCTGTGCTCTTGCAACGATAGCCTCTGTCATAGCAACAATATCACGGTCATTAAATTTAAAACCTGCATCCTCTGATGCTTCTAAGACTGATGTAGTTACAATCTCGACAATATCATCGCCTGCTTTAATAATTGGGGCTCTGACACCGCGGGAAACTGTGCCTATCATACGACTCATACCTAACAACTCCTTTGTAAATTACAAAGCCGCGCGTTTTTTGTTTCCAAAATTCATACGACACTAAATTATAACATCATATATTTAATTTTTCAATATTTTTTGCGCAATTTTTGATAATTATTTATAATTTTTTTGTGGTAAATAAATGTGTCTGGGAAGTCCGTCAATATAAACGGGTGTAAGCTCAGCCTGAATAAGTGGGCGCGCATACGCAAGAAACTCTGGCAGCATATCAGTATGATCGGCATTTATCCACTCAAGCGGCACCTTTTTCTCAAAATTTGCAACCTCGTGTACGTCGTGAGGCTCTGTTGTGCACTGATACGGGTCGTTTGAAATACGCTTTAAGGCTATCATTTCCCCTGTACGTCCCTCAAAAGCGGCCTTTGCTGCCGCTCCGCCAACCTGAAATGCCTCGGTTATATCTGTTCTGCTTGTCATATGACCTGCGCAGCGCTGCAGGGTTGAAAGCTCGACGGGGCGCACCTTGACCCCTAAGCTTGCAGCCACCTGATTTGTAAGGTAGCGCGCTGTTCCTGTTAGGTTCTTGTGTCCAAAAGCATCGACAAACCTTGCATCATCGGCAAGTTCGCAGACATACCGCCCGTCAGCGAGCTTGACACCCTCTGAAACAGCAATAACAACTGACTTTTTATCCTTTTGCATACGCTCTACTTTTTTTATAAAATTTTCAACGCCAAAAGGAATTTCAGGAAGGCATATCATATCAACACCCTCGCAGTCTTCCGAGCGTGCAAGCGCTGCAGCGGCAGTGAGCCAACCTGCATTTCTACCCATTATTTCAACTATGGTTACATAAGGGGTTCCGTAAACGGTGGCATCACGAATAATTTCTTTCATAATGACGCCGATATATTTAGCGGCAGAGCCGTATCCTGGGGTGTGGTCGGTTACCATAAGGTCATTGTCAATAGTTTTTGGGACTCCCATAAATTTAATGGTGCTTCCAACCTGCTTTGCATAATCGGAAAGCTTGCAAATAGTATCCATACTGTCGTTGCCGCCGATATAGAAAAACCATTCAATTTCAAGTTCTTTTAGAATTTTAAATATAGTTTCATAAACCTGTGTATCCACATTTACATCGGGGAGCTTAAATCGGCAAGAGCCTAAATATGATGAGGGAGTGCGCTTTAAAAGCTCTATTTCAAGACTTGAGAGAAGACTCTTTGAAAGGTCAACCACCCTACCCTCCAAAAGTCCTGCTATTCCGTTACACATACCGTAAACTGTGTCTGCTCCGCGGCTCTGACACGCCTGAAAAACTCCCGCAAGGCTTGCATTTATAACCGAGGTTGGTCCTCCGCTTTGTCCTACAATCGCATTTTTCGCCATAATATCACACTCCTGTTTTTAATAATATACTATTTTATTATTGTTCATCAGTCAATTTTTATAATGCAAAAATGCTTTTTATTCGCAGTTATTACACCGTCACGGCGGAGTTTTCCAATTTCTGCCGACATTGCGCTTCGCTCTACCCCGAGAAAATCGGCAAGCTGCTGGCGGTCATACGGTATGTCAAACTCTTTTTTGCCGGTTCTCTTATATTCCGAAAGCAGATAAGCCATAATTTTTTCTCTTGTAGTTCTTTTGGAAAGCAGGTTTATTTTTGCGCGGAGAGAAAGGTTTTTTTGCGCAATTATTTTTAAAAGATTTTTAAGTAGTATCGGCTGATATTCAAATCTACTGACATCCTCTTCAATTATTCCTTTACAATCAAAAAACAAAACAATAGTGTCTTCTGCCGAATAAATTCCTACAGGAAGGGTGTCTGCATCTGTGCAGCACAGAGCCTCGCCAAACATCTCACCTTCGTTAAGTGTTTGCAGCAGGCTTCGGTTTCCATGGTAGTCCTCTTTTCTAAGTTCTGCCCTGCCACTAAGTATTATTCCCGCTCTGTTTACAGGCTCACCCTCTCTGAATATTGCCTTGTCTTTTTCAAACTTTATAACGTTTGCTCTTATGTAGGAAAGAACATCAGGTATTTTATCGAAAGAAATTCCCGAAAACAGCGGAATACTTTGTAATAGCTCAAAGCACTTATGCATATGCATCCTCCTTGTTGGAAATCCAACATTAACTTTTTTAATTATAATACAAATATATAAAAAAATCAATACGCTAAATAACCCGATTTAAACAAGGAGCAGAAAAGCCGCCCTGATGGGCGGCATTTTCAAATCGAATGTGAGAGCTCAGAAAGCTCATTTATAACCAAAATATCATCCTTTAAAAGTTTGGTATTACCGCGAGGGATTATTGCGTGTTCACCTCGACGCACCATAATTATGAGTTTTTCACCTGCGGGAATTTCGTGAATAGTTTTATTTTCCCATTCATCTCCTCCATCAATGATTTTCTCATATAATTTAATTCCCTCGATATGCTCACTTGCTTTTCCGCTCAATATCATAATATCGTCTGCGTTTATAACTGTATTTCCCCGAGGCGCATGCTTATTACCATCGCGAATCACAAGCACCAAAAGACAGTCTGGAGGAAGGTGGAGTTCCCTCACCTTTTTGCCTACCCAATCGTGATTTTCAGGAATGGAAAATTGAATATACTGAACAGGAAATTCATCAACATAGTCGGTGAAGGTCTTCATAACATCAGTTGCTTCGTCAGTCATATCAAGCTTTTTTGAAACAAAAGGAATAAGGCTTCCCTGTACTAAAATAGAGAATAAAACTATAAAGAAAACAATGTGGAAAATATCATTTTGAGTGAATGCGCTGTCAATAACAGTTAGTATTGCAAAAACTATTGATGCGGCGCCACGCATTCCCGACCACGAAATAACTGCGAGCTGTTTTATACTGCATTTAAAAGGAATTGACAACAGCGATACTGCTATCGGTCTGGCAACAAAAGTAAGAAACAAGGCTATCGCAAGGGCAGGCAGTATTACACTCGGCAAATGTGATGGGAACGAAAGCAATCCCAATAAGAAGAAAAGAATCATCTGCATAAGACCGGTAATTCCATCAAAAAAATGCACAAGACCTTGTTTATTTTCTATTTTGCGATTTCCCAAAATAATTCCTGTTATATAAACGCTGAGATAACCGTTTCCCCCAACAAGAGTTGGAAGCGCATAAGCGAGAATTGCTGCAGCAACAAGAAATATCCCGTCAAATCCCGCAGAAAATGACATTCTTTTAATAAATAATGTTGCAATAGTGGCAATAACAATGCCAAATAAAAAACCAAAAACAAGCTGAGATAGCACAAGTAAAACAAAATTTCCACCCGATGCAGAACCATTCATAAAAGAAAGCACTAAAACTGTCAGCATATAGGAAAAAGGGTCATTACTTCCACTTTCAACCTCTAAAAGCGAGGCTGTTCCATATCTTAAGTTAAGTCTTCGTGAACGGAGTATTGAGAAAACAGAGGCGGCATCGGTTGAACTGATAACCGCACCAAGTAAGAAACTTTCGGCAAGTTCAATTTTCAAAACAAAGTGACAAAATACACCTACAAGCCCCGCTGTTACTACAGTTCCAAGTGAGGAAAGCAAAATTGCGTGAGTGGCAACGGGTTTTGCGTGAATCCAATTAGTGCCAAAGCCACCGTAAAACATTATAAAAATAAGTGCAACAGTGCATATCTGTTCAGCAAAATAGTAGTCCTCAAATGGAATTTTTAATATTCCATCAGAGCCGAAAATCATTCCAAGCATAATAAAGGCAAACAGCATTGGAATGCCAAGTTTGCCTGATACGCCGTGAAATATAACGCATATGGTGATAATTATTGCCGCCAGCAGCAAGTAAAATGTCACAGAAAAACCTCCGAATTTATGTTTATAAATTATAATAACATATTTTCTGTATTATGGCAAGAAAAAAGGAGCCTATATTATCGACAGGCTCCTTAAATTTATGCCCAAAGCTTTTTTTCTATTGCTCTGAATTTAGCATATTTTTTATTATATTCCTCTTGTCTTTCAGAGGGGGTGTATACCTTTATAAGCTCAAGAGCCTTAAGGTCCTTCCCTACCGCTTTAGCGGCAAGCATTGCTGCTCCTGCACCTGCGGCTTCGGGAGTTTTGGGGATGGCAATTTTAAGCCCCGTAGCATCAGCAATTATCTGGCTCCACAAGTCACTCTTTGCGCCGCCGCCGAAGATAATCAGCGTATGCACATTGCCATAAGCCTCCATAGCCTCAAGAATAACTCTTATCTGGAAAGCGATACCCTCCATAACAGCGAGCGCGAAATCTCCCCTGTTAGTTGCAAGACCTATTCCATAGAATACACCTGTACTATCGGGGTAGAAATCAGGGTCACCCGCTCCGCTTAAATGAGGGTAGAACAGAAGCGAACTGCCTCTTTCAAGGGCGGCAAGTGCCTCTTCATCAATAAGGCGGTATTTTTCGTCCTTAAAAAACTGGTCACGCACCCATCTCAGACAGGTTCCTGCGGTATTTATAACACCCTCGGTAACAAAAGCATTATCCTCAACATAGCCGCACCAGCTGACACCGTTATTTACCTCGGTTTTAGCCTCTGTCCATCGTTTTTCAATAGCTGTTGCAGTGCCGAGCGAAATAGTCATAACACCGTCGCGCAGACCTGCGGCTAACGCGGCGCATTTCTGGTCCTGAGCACCAACAGCAACAATACATTCCGGGCTAACGCCCAAAAGCTCTGCTGCCTCGGGCAGTATTTTGCCTGCATTATTGCCCGCAAAGGTGATTTCAGGAAGCTTGCTTTCCTCAATTCCGTATTTCTCCAAAAACTCTTTGCACCAGCAGAAATTTTTAAGATCGTACAAAAGCGTACCCGATGCCATACTGTAATCGGTAATACATTTGCCTGTGAGCTTTGCTATAAGAAAATCCATAGGCATTAAAAATTTGTATGCACCATCAAAAATCTCAGGGCAATGCTTTTTAAGCCAGAGAAGCTTAGGAAGTGTGTATGTAGTTGTAGCGGGCTTGCCCATAACAGAACAGATTTTGTCATTTCCAAAATCATTTACTATTTGGGAAACTTCCTGTTCGGTTCTGTTGTCAAGCCAGCTAATCGCATTACAAAGAGGAGTAAAATCCTTATCAACGGGAACAAGTGTTTCGGACTGAGAACTAATTGAGATAGCTTTAATCTCGCAGGCGCCAATATCCGACTGCGAAATAGCTTTCTGAGTGGTGCGAACCATAAGCTCCCACCAAAGCTGAGCATCCTGCTCAACCCAATTTTCCTTAGGTGTTATAAGTCCATATTCCTCATAGGCAGCAGAAAGCTCACACAGATTTTCATCAAATAAAATACTGCGGCAGCCTGTTGTGCCTAAGTCAACCGACAAATAAACAGACACTGTTGTTCCCTCTTTCTTAAAGATTTTTATCTTTTCTGCTGAAGGTCAAATCTCTCGTCGTAAGCAACCTCTTCGTCAGTGAATTTACGGAGAGTGTTTATAACCTCACCGTTGTTCCACTTGCGATCGCCTACTTCTTCAGTTGTACCCATAACGGTAACATTGAGCTGACGGCGACGTGCACGAACGTGGTCCCAGTCGATAAAGTAGATGTGAGCAAACTCACCGCCATCAAGAACTCCGTCCTTAATGGTCATGGTTTCGCTACGGCCAAAGAATACGCTGCGGAGGTGGCCATCGGTATTCATACTGGTGTAGTTACCGGGCTCTTTAACATAGCGGCCGAACTGAGCGTGGATAGGACCGGGATGACGATAGTCGCCTTCGTCGGTGTAGTCAGGGATGAGGTTACGCATAATGTCAAGCAGGTCGTGCTGGAGATACTCTAAATCAAAGGTATCAATATCATGGGAGCACTCCTGAATCATAACAGAGCAGGTAGTGTGGTGAGATGCGATGCAGACAGTTCCGTTCTTAACTCCGGAAGCCTTAACAATCTCCATAATCTCCTTGGAAACATCGTGGAAGGTGGGGATCCATCCGCGCGACTGAAGCTCTAATTCTTTTTGAAATACTTTAAATTCCATTTTTAGTTCCTCCTAAAAATTATTTATTATGACGCTCGCTATATGCACGTGCAACAGCGGCAATCATTTCGTCAACCATAGCAGCTCTATCCTCTGCCTTTGCTATTCCGGAAGACGAGCCTGTGGCATCGGCGCCCGAAATAATTGTGTTATAAACATCCTCGCCGTTGGAAATTCCTGCGGCGGTGAGAACAAGGATATCACTATCAACATCCTTAACAGACTTTGTTGCGGCCTCGACATACTCAGGGCCGACACTGACACCTGTTCCGATAAGCTCAGAGGGCTCAGCAACAATAATGTCAGGCTTTAAGGTTGCGATTTTGCTTGCATCTGCAAGTGAATCAGCGCAAACGATAGTGGTAAGTCCAACCTCATCAGCGCGAGCAATAGTTTCCTTTAAAACCTCAAACTCCAAAGGCTTTTCACAGTGGTTAAGCATAACTCCGTCTGCCCCCGCGGCGACAAGCGACTCGGGAAGAGTGTCAGCAAGTCCGCGACCGGGATAAATGGGGTCCATATGAGGAGCAAATACAAAAATATTTTTTGTATTTTCCTTTACTCTTCTGATATCTACAACGGGAGTTGTGAAGATAATATTTACACCGTATTTTTCTGATGCCTTGTCCGCAGCAATAGCAAGGTCAAGAACCTCGTCGCCATAAAGATAGGACTTAGGTCCAATCTCAAAAAAGGGCGGTGCAATTTTTCTTTTTTCTGCCAAAAAAATCCCCTACTTTCATCAAAAATATATCTTTTTAAATTATACTTTAATTTTCCAAATCATTCAATATGTTTATTAAAAAAAACATTTCTTTTGTTATTTAGCACAAAAAAATGATTGTTTTTCGCAAAATCGTTGTTAGAATTGCAACTTGAAAACAACTATATAAAAATTTATTATTATATATAGGTTTTATTATATTAATAAAAAGTGAGGTTAAAATTATGATTAGCAATGAGGCGCTTGAGGCAGCAAAAGCTGCTTATGATATTGAGGCTCAGTGCATTACCGAAATGAAAGATTATCTTGACGAGGCACAGTTTTCAAAGGCTGTTGAGCTACTGAGTAATGCCGAGAGAATAGGTGCCGCAGGCTGCGGACACTCGGGTATTGCCTGCCAGCATTTTGCACATCTTATGTGCTGCATCGAGAGACCCGCAAGATTCATTTCCCCTGCCGAAGCAGTTCACGGAGCAACTGGCTATCTTCAGAATGGAGATGTTATGATTTTTGCTTCTCGCGGCGGCAGCACAAGAGAGCTTTTCCCCATTGTTGACATTTGCAAGGCAAAGGGGGTCAGCATTATTACCATTACCGAGAATTTAGAGTCACCTCTCGCTGAGGCTGCCGATGTTGTTATCAAGCAGCACGTAAATCGTGAGACCGACAAGTTTAATATGCAGGGCACCACCAGCACCACCGCTCTCTGTATGCTTTTCCACGCTCTGCAGACTGCTGTTATTGAGGAAACAGGTTATCAGAAAGAGCAGTTTGCCCTCATTCATCCCGGCGGAGCTGTTGGTAAAAGACTTAACAATAAGGAGATTTTAAAATGACAATTCTCTCCCCATCTATTCTTGCTGCCGACGTTTTAAACCTCGGTGAAGATATCAGAAAAACAAAAGAAAACGGTGTTAAGTGGATACATATTGATGTTATGGACGGAACCTTTGTTCCCAACCTTTCTTTTGGATATTCCGTAGTTTCGGAAATCCGTAAGGCTACCGATATGGTGCTTGATGTTCATCTTATGATTGACAAGCCCATCCGCTATGTTGAGCAGTTTGCTAAGGCAGGCGCTGATTACCTCACCATTCACGTCGAGGCTGATATCGCCGAGAATACCGCTGCCGCTCTTAAAAAGATAAAGGAAATGGGTGTTAAGGCAGGAATTTCGGTTAAGCCTGCAACTCAGCTTTCCGCCATCGAGCCTTTCCTTAAAGACCTTGACCTTGTTCTTGTTATGACAGTTGAGCCCGGTTTTGGCGGACAGAAGTTTATGGAAAATATGATGCCCAAGCTCAAAGCTATCAGAGAAAGACTTGATGAAGTCAATCCCTCTTGTCGACTTGAGGTTGACGGCGGAGTTGATTTAGTTACAGGAAAAATCTGCAAGGACAACGGCGCTGACACACTTGTTGCTGGCTCGGCATTCTACAAAGCAGAAGACAAAAAAGCATTTCTTAAGGCTATGGAAGCCTAAAACACAAAAAGCAAAAGCCGCAGGCAACAGCCTGCGGCATTTTTTATTCATCCATATTCGCCTTATTGTCTGCGATAACCTTTTCCTCAAGCATTGAGGGAAGCTGTTCATAGCGCTCAAAGACCATTTCAAAGCTGCCTCTGCCCTGAGTTACAGAACGAAGAACTGTTGTAAAGTCATCGGTTTCAGACATGGGAACCTCAGCCTCAATACTTGTCATTCCTCTGCCTAACGGATTCATACCAAGAACACGACCACGGCGCTTATTTAAATCGCCCATAATATCGCCCGTATTAGCCTCGGGTACCTTTGCAGTAAGCTTGACAACAGGCTCTAAAAGAACGGGATTTGCCTCAGCCATTGCGTTTTTATAGGCAACATTGGCGGCAAGTTTAAAGGACATTTCAGACGAGTCAACAGGATGGTAAGAGCCGTCAACAAGAGTTGCCTTTACACCTACCATCGGATATCCTGCAAGAAATCCCCTTGCCATACTGTCGCGAAGGCCCTTTTCAACTGCGGGGAAGAAATTCTTGGGAACTGCGCCGCCGAAAACCTTCTCCTCAAAAATCATATCGTCGCTCTCACAAGGCTCAAACTCAATCCAGACATCACCATACTGACCGTGACCGCCCGATTGTTTCTTATATTTTCCCTGTACTTTGACCTTTTTCTTAATGGTCTCACGGTACGGAACGCGAGCCTTTTCAAGCACAACCTCTAAGCCAAATTTGGTCTTAAGCTTTGAAACAACAACATCAAGATGCTGCTCACCGAGCCCCGAAATAACCTGCTGACGAGTTTCGGGGTTTGTTGCGAATACAAGTGTGGGGTCCTCTTCACGAAGGCGCTGAATACTCTGAGAAATCTTGCCCTCGTCACCCTTATTCTTAGGCACAACTGCCTGACTAAGTGTAGGATTGGGGAATTTAAGCTCTGCGAGCTTAAGTTGACGAGAAGAAGCGCACAGGCAGTCACCTGTAACACTTGAGGAGAGCTTAGCAACAGCTCCTATATCGCCCGCTCCCAAGCTCTTTACATCCTCTTGTTTTTTACCGCGGATAATAACAAGCTTACCAATTTTCTCCTGCTGTCCATTGTTAGCGTTTACTAAGGTTGTATCACTCTCAATCTTGCCTGAAAGTACCTTAAAATATGAAAGTTTTCCGACAAAGGGGTCTGCAACTGTTTTAAATATGTGAACGAGGGCGGGCGCGCTATCATCGCAGAGAATTTCAACCTCTTTACCATCCTTGTCAAAACCAACTGCTTTTTTGTCGGCGGGAGATGGCGCATAATGCTTTATAGCATAAAGGAACATATCTATTGCGGAGAGGAAAAGCGCACTGCCGCAGAATACGGGAGCAACCTTTCCCGAGCAAACACCGTGGCGAAGTCCCTTAATGATTTCCTCATCGGTAAAACTCTCGCCGGCAAAGTACTTTTCCATAAGCTCTTCATCGGATTCTGCAACAGTTTCAACAAGCATATCGTGTGCTGAAGAAAGAAATGCATCCTCAGGAACGGGAGTTTCGGTTTCATTACCCTTATCGTCATAAGCAAATGCCTTATGCTTGGCAATATCTATGTAGCACTCAACGTGTCCCTCTTTTCCGTGCGGAACAACAACCGGGCAAACTGCGTGACCATAAAGGTCGCGAAGCTCATTATAAACCTTCATAAAGTTTGCGCTTTCACGGTCGAGCTTTGAGATAAAGAATATAACGGATTTACCTTGCTCCTGTGCTATATCCCAAGCGCGCTGTGCGCCGACGGTTACACCCGATTTACCCGAAAGCTCTATAATAACTGTATCAGATGCGGCTATACCCTCAATAACTCCCGCTTCAAAATCAAAGGCGCCCGGAGTGTCTATGAGGTTTACCTTACAATCTCTCCACTCATAAGGAGCAACAGCCGAAAGAACAGAAGTTTTTCTCTTAATTTCTTCTGCATCAAAATCACATACTGTATTTCCATCAGAAATTTTTCCGAAACGGTCGGTTGCACCTGCTTTAAAAAGCAGAGCTTCGGCAAGTGTTGTTTTTCCGCTGCCGCCGTGGCCTGCTAAGGCAATGTTTCTGATGTTTTCTTTGGAATACTGTTTCATAGCTATCTACGCTCCTTAAAATATGTTATTTTTAATAAAAATTGCTAACAATTTTAATATCTTTTATGCAATTTTCTATATTATACTATACTTTTATTATATTTTCAATAAGAATTTCTAAAAATAAGCAAAAAAATATACCCTGCTGATTTATATGAATCAGCAGGGCTAAATTAAACCGAAAATTATATTTTTACATTCTTAAATGACGGGATTATAGTTACAGCCGCAAGCCAGAAAAGCTGATAAAGCAGCACACCCTCAATGGGAATTGAGATACTACCCGCCATTACAGTAAAGAATGCTGTAAAAGCAAAGCCTAAGATAATTCCGACAGTTTGAAGTGCGACGGCAAGAGCGGATATAGCCTTTAGCTTTATGGCTGCATAAACAGTCTGAACAAAGGCGGAAAAGCTCGAGATGCTTGCCGTTCCGACAGTTTCGCGGCTGCTCTGGCGCATAACGCGTTCTGTTTCTCCCTGTTTATCGGCAGGAACTGTTTTAATCATATTTCTATCAACATCAAAGATACGGGCAATCTTCTCATCATTGATATTGGGGTCGGTAGATGCAACAACTACACCGATATCAAGGCTTTCGAGTGCTTTCATAGCTTTCTTTATTTGCACACCGGGTTTATACTGAATCAAAAATACCGCAACAAGCTCGCCCGACTCAGCAAGGTAAACCATATCCATACCGCTATTTAGGTATCTGTCCTCATAATCCTTTGAGGGAACATCTATACCGTGGTGGCGGATAAGCTCGCGATTTCCGATAAGAACTCTCTTGGAGTCCACCCACGCACTAAGTCCCATAGACTCCTCATAAACTATACTATCAACCTGACGCAGCAAATCCTTTCTGCCGCCTATAACAGACAAAAACACCTCAGAAAGATCACTCTCGGCGCGGATTACAACACTCGCAGCATCAAGGATAACCTCGTCAATTCTACCCGCCGCAAAGGTTTTAATAGCACTGAGCTGAATAGAGCCTTTCGGAAATAGGTCTGCAGATTTTACAAGGACACAGTTTGTGTCATAAATCTCGTTGCAGGCAGGAAGTCCCGATATCATACTTCCTCTCGATACAAGCTTTTTAGCTGTACGCATAAGAGGAAGATTTACCGAGAGCATTGCTGATGCAGGAGCGCATATTGCAGTTATTGCTGCAAAAGTAGTTGCCGCTTTCTGAAAATCCTTAACAAACACAAAGCTTATAACAGAAAGAACAAATGCGCCTAAGGCTAATATTGGGGAAATAAGGCGGCTCAGATTATCCGAAACATCCTCGCGGTATGAATATCCTAAAAATCCGCCGATGAAATCCGTCTTTTTAGGCACAGCAACACTTGAATAGCTCATATCAAAGCGTTCTTTAACAAAGTTATCAAGTTTTTCACTTTCGGGAATGGTAACGGCATATTTTTCATATCCGCCCGAAACAAATCTGAAATTAAGGCGAACCCTCTTGATAATAAGAAGCTTTCCGACAGCATTAAAGAACATATTTAATATTGCAATAAAGCCATAAATGAAAATGGTGTTCTTAGCCGACGAGATATAAAGAGGAGATAAAAAGAGCGACACATACTGAACTGAGGCTCCAAGTACAGAAACTGCAAGAAGCGAATCGCCATCCGCCTTAAAACTGAAGAGTGACGAAAACCCACCAAATACCGCAGGTGCAGAAACTAAAACTGCCGCCACAAAAACGAGAGCACTGACAATAAGATACGAAAGGGGCTGAGCTGAGCGACTGAATATATCGGGCATTGGGAGATTTATTCTGTTACCAAATTCTATATATGCCGAAATCAAGGTGAGTGCCGACAGTACGATAAGCCGCAGTGTAAGTCCCGCCTTAATTCCCGAAATATCTTTTATAATCGCGGTGCTTTCGGAGTAGTCGTTAAAATCCTCAATGGTTTTAACCTCTTCCAAAGGTTCCTCTACAGGCTCGGGGTCGTTATCCTCTTCCTCATCGCCAAAGAGAACAAATTTCTCAACCTTTTGTTTTCGGCTTTCGCGAAACTCTGCAAGCTCTTTATTAACGGTTACAGGTTCGGGGTCTACAGGGGTATCCTGAGTGAGTCCAAAGGGCTGCATCTGTATAGTGGCATCCTCAAAGCTTTGCTTTACGCGGGCAGTTTGCGGCTCGCTTTGAGAGGGTGCGGGGATATCATCCTCATAATCAATTTTAACCTTAAAATCAGCCTTTTTCTCGGCATTTGCAATAACCTCTTCCTTGTTAAAGGTTATGGTATCGCCCAAAGTTTTTTTCTTTTTTTCGTTTTTATCAATCGGGGCAAAAGCAATGGTTTGATCCCTTGTTTCAGACCTTTTGTTTATAGGCTCTACCTTTATTTCAGCCTTTACCTCTGACTCTTTTTTAGGCTCAAGTGCAGGCTCTGCCTTTACTTCTTTTTCCTCTTTTTCAGGCTCTGTAGGGGAATTTGTTTTTTTACCGAGAATTTCATCCATTATCCGCGAAAATTCATCATCTGATGCCTGAGTAGATGCTCTCTTTTCTTCAAGCTCGCCTAAGATATCGTCAACAGAATATTTATGATCCATTTTTATCCTCCCCTCCAAAATTAAAGCCTGCTACGTGCTATTTCGTACATTAAAATTCCGCCTGCAACTGAAGCATTTAAAGAATTTATCTTGCCACGCATAAAAAGTGAAACAAGAAAATCGCATTGTTTTAGCACAAGCTCAGAAATACCTCTACCCTCTGAGCCTATAACAAGGGCTGCTGCACCATCAAATTTCATATTACAGTAGCTCTCGCCCTTAGCATCCGCCCCGTAAATCCACACACCGTTTTTCTTGAGCTCTTTAATGGTTTCTGTAAGGTTTGTAACGCGGGCAACCGCCATATGCGAAAGTGCGCCTGCAGAGGTTTTATAAACAGTAGCATTAGCGCCAACACTGCGCCTTTTAGGAATAATCACTCCGTGAACACCACAGGCCTCAGCCGTTCTGATTATAGCACCGAGGTTATGAGGGTCTTCAATCTGGTCAGCAATAACAATAAACGGAGCTTCCCCTCTGTCCTCTGCGATTTTCAAAATATCCTCAACACTTGAATATGTAACAGCAGACGGCTGAGCTATAACACCCTGATGAGCTGTTGTTCCCGAAAGGTCACAAAGCTTTCCCGACTCAGCCTCTTTTATGACAACATTATTCTTTTTACACAGAGCGAGAATTTCATTTATGCTGCCGTGAAGTTCTCCCTTTTGAACAGTAACAAAATCAAGCTCTCTACCCGAGCGCAGTGCCTCTAAAACAGCATTTCTGCCAACAATATACGAGGACTCGCTCACCATTTCCTTTTTGGGTTTAAATGCCCTATTTTTCTTATCCATAAATTCAATCCTTTTTCACAAAAAACTGAAAAATATTCTATATATAGACATTATAGCACACTTAAACACAAAATCCAATACTTTTTTTAATTATCTTATAATAAAATATGTTACAGCCGCACCGACTCCCGAAACCGCAAAGTATTTTAATATTCCTAAGAATTTCGCGACTCTGTCCCCGCCCTTTTTTTGCTTTTTTACATCAGAGACCGTCCCCCAACTGAGTGACGAAACATATTCTTTGGCGCGGCGGTCAAGCTTTGACCTTTCATATTCAGAATACTGGTCAGATACTACTAATATTGCCTTTTCAAAATACTCATTGTCTGTGTTAAGAACTTCAATAATCTGTTTTTTTACCCCTCTAATCATAAGCAAACCTCTACTTTTTATTTATATTTAATTTTGGGTAAAACAAATAAAAATATACAGTTTTGAGGCTTGTTAATTTTGGGTTATTTTAAATTATATACTTGTTGTAATTTGCGCAGGTTTACATAATTCGATGAATATTTTGCATTATTTATGTGGAAAACTCGGTGGAAAGTGTGAAAAACCCTATTTACAAGCCATTTATATATTCACTTTCTGATGAATAAGACTAAATTATGTCAATCTACTTTTTGTAAAATGAAAGTCCGCCTTTATAAAGGCGGACTAATTTTAGTTCATAACCCTATCAAATTTTTGAAAAAATCCCGAAAAGGCTGGTGTAAAGTCGAAAAACTTGTCAAATATTTTTCCTGCGAGAGTAATAAGTGGCGTGTTTACTATGGTTAATATAAGTGTTCCTATACCAATCATATCAAAGGAAAATTTGTTGAATAAAAGTAGCATTAACAAAATAGCAAATA
Organism: Oscillospiraceae bacterium; assembly: GCA_045655125.1. Taxonomy (GTDB): domain Bacteria; phylum Bacillota; class Clostridia; order Oscillospirales; family Ruminococcaceae; genus SIG578. The sequence continues at coordinate 31,775 of JAZOOR010000026.1, read as the reverse complement.
CAAGCGAGGAAATATCATATATCCATTTAACCTTGTTTACAGATGCCTTGAATTTTTCGGATATTTCCTTAACGGCAAGTTCATATACTTCCTGAGGAAGATAGGTTCTGAGCATAAGCGAAATTGCCGCCGCTGTTACAACTGCGCCCGCAACGCAAAAAACGCAGCGCTGAAAAATAGTATCGCATACAAGCGGCTCCAATATAACACTCCAGATATCAACAAAAGCTCCATGCAAAACCGCTGTCAGAAAGCAAAGCAGGTATTTTAGTTTAAATTTGCCTACTGCAATGCTTAACAAAACTATAAGTATTCCCTGCACCGAATATTCTGCCATTCCGAGAGTGAACCAAGGAATAATCTCTGAAAGTTTAAGATATGCAATATACGCAGGAGCAATTACCATAGAAACTCCAAAATCACTTTTTACCGAAAAGCAAACTCCCAAGGAGCACATAATTATTCCCAAAAGCCATGCCGCCTCGGAAACACGAGGAATTTTATTTTTCATTTTACTTCTCTCCCGGTATTCTCGAGGTTAAGTATTTTATAGAACGTTCTATGGAATCCCTCGAGTTTTTAAAATCGGCGTTTTCGCCTGTATTACGGTAGTCAAACATTGTTGTAAAGTGGTGGACTTCCTCGCGCAGAGATAATATTTTATTTAAGGCAAGTGTATCGACATCCTTTTCAAACTCGCCTTTCCATCTTGAAGAAACGAGTGTCGCTGAAAAGGCGTGTAGCTCGCGATAATGGGTAAAGCAAATTTCCTCCTGCGCCCTGAAAAGCTCTCTGAAATCCATTTCCTCACTATAAAGCTTTGCAATGGTGGCATACATTCTCTGTTTCGCCCACTCAATACGCTGGCAAACAAAGCAGTCCTTTTTTTCGACATCACCGCTCTTTATTTCTTTTTTATCAGGTCGGGCTTTCTTCCTTTTAATATTTTTAGCCATCTCGTCGAGGTGGGTTTCGATTATAAGTGCAAGCGGAAGTCTTGCGCGGCGCTGCGACATCATAAAAAAATGGTCCTTGCAAAAGCCGAGCTTATTAGTTTCTGTTCTGACATCGTCCTCCATCATAGCAGGGCCGAGAACATATTCAAGGCTTCTTTCCTCTAAAATATCGCGAAGACGGCATATGGGACAGCCATCTTTCTCCTCAAAAACCTCATTTACGGGAATAGTGTATATACGTTCAGCCAAACAAATCACCTTTTTTGAAAAATTTACTGTTTTCATTATAGCATATTTTTGCTATAATGGAAGAAGAAAATTTAAAAAAAGGAGAAAATCTTATGAGTAGCACCTGTGCATACAAGGCGCAGCTTACAATACCTCGCGGCTTTAACTTAAGGCAAACCTTAAACTGTGGACAGTGTTTTCGCTTTACAGAGCCTCATGAAAACGTCTTTTGCGGAGTTGCCTTGGGAAGATACTTGGAATTTAAAATTAACGGAGATGAGCTGCTCATTTCCTGCGAGCAGGAGTTTGCAGATAACCACATAGCCCACTATTTAGGTTTTGATGAAGATTATTATTCCATTAACCTAATCCTTGCAGATGACCCGACGCTTAAAAAAGCAATCGAGTATGCGGGCGGAATCAGAATTCTCAGGCAGCCCGCTTGGGAAACCCTATGTTCCTTTATAATATCGCAGAACAACAACATTAAGCGCATTTCGGGGATAATTGAGAGGCTATGCGAAAATTTCGGAGAGCCTTTAGAGTGCGGCGGGTATTCTTTTCCCGAGCCTGACAGGCTATATAATCTTTCGACTGATGACCTTTCGCCTATTCGCAGCGGATTTCGAGCCAAATACATTTTAGACGCCGCTAAAAAGGTTTATTCAGGCGAGATAAATTTTAATGAAATAAATAGTAGCGACACCGACAGCGCAAGAGAAATGCTGATGAAGATACGCGGCGTAGGTCCAAAGGTGGCAGACTGTGTTTTACTTTTTGGTTTTCACAAGTTGGATGCATTTCCAAAAGATGTGTGGATAAAAAAAGTCATACAGAAATATTACCCTGATGGTCTGCCTGAGTTTGCACAAAAATACGCCGGAATTGCACAACAATACTTATTTCATTACGAAAGAACCGCAGAAACTACAAATTAAGATTGATTTTTTGTTTAAAGTGTGATACAATAAATTGTAAATTTTTCAAGGAGGCTCGCTTTATGGTAAAAATCGAAACACATCTCGGAATAATTGAAATTTCTCAAGAATTTTTTGCTAATCTTGTTGGTTTTGTTGCTTCCGGATGTTTCGGCGTTTCCGGCATGGCGACTAGCGGAACTGTTGACGGACTGAAACAGCTCGTTTCGGCAAGAAGAACACTTGACAAGGGTGTTCGGGTTCGTGCGGTAGACAATAAGCTCATTATTGACCTGCACATTATTGTTTCATTCGGTGTTAATATTCCCGCCATTGTTAAGAGTATTGTCAATAAAGTCAAATATACTGTGGAAGATGCAACAGGACTTGAGGTTTCTAAGGTCAACGTATTTGTTGACGGGACATCCGAAAAGTAATTTTTCCATGCAATTTTTAAGGAGAGTGCTATTGTGATAACAGGCTCTATTTTTCGCGATGCGCTGATTAGCGGTGCAAATAATATCACTGCGCAGAAGCAGCAAATCGACGAACTGAATGTATTCCCCGTTCCGGATGGAGATACCGGCACAAATATGTCTATGACTATAAATGCTGCTGCGCGTGAGCTTTCAAGGCTCAGCGACAACTGCACAGTTGCAGAAGCTGCACAGACTGCCGCATCAGCTCTGCTTCGCGGCGCACGCGGTAACTCGGGAGTTATTCTCTCCCTTATTTTCCGCGGAATTTCAAAGGGCCTTTCGGGATGCGAAAGCGCAACTGCCGAAGATCTTGCCAAAGGACTTATAGCAGGTACTGAATCTGCATACAAGGCTGTTATGAAGCCTACCGAGGGTACTATTTTAACAGTTATCAGATTGACTGCAAAGCGCGCAGCCGCTTTTGCAGAGAAAAATGATGATATCGCTGCTTTTTGGGAGTATGTTTGCAAATCGGCAAACGAGGCGCTTGCAAAAACCCCTGAAATTCTTCCTGTTCTTAAAAAAGCAGGAGTTGTTGATGCAGGCGGAAAGGGACTTTGTGTTATTTTCGAGGGAATGCTCTCTGTCCTTCGTGACGGAGTTATGATTTCAGCATCGGAAGAAGGCGCAACTCCCTCCCCCGCTCAGCAAAAAGAAGCAAAGCTCTCTGAGCTTGAGGAAGAAATCACCTTTACCTACTGCACAGAGTTTATTGTTCAGAAAGACAAGACTATTGACCGCGACCCCCTTGCACTCAGAGCTTATCTTGAGTCTATCGGCGACAGCGTTGTTGTGGTTGATGACGATGATATTATTAAGGTACATGTTCATACCGACAACCCCGGAAATGCTCTTCAGCAGGGACTACTTCACGGTATGCTCACAAATATGAAGATTGAAAATATGCGCGAGCAGTTTGCAAATCGCGTTGAGGCAGAGGCTTTTGTGCCTGCCGCTCCCGAATATGTTCCCGTCGACCCCGACACACCCTTTGGTTTTGTTTCGGTTTGCGCGGGCGATGGTGTTGCGCAGTTGTTCTCTGATCTTGGAGTTGATAAAATCGTCAGCGGCGGACAGACAATGAATCCCAGCACCGATGATATTCTTGCTGCAATTCAGTCCGTCCCTGCCAAGACTGTTTTTGTTCTTCCAAACAACAAAAACATTATTATGGCAGCTGAGCAGGCTGTTCCTTTGGCAGACCGCGAGGTCAGAGTTCTTCACACTCGCACCATTCCTCAGGGCCTATCTGCTATGCTCTGCTTTGACGGAGATGCAAGCGCTTCGGATAATCACATTGAAATGATGAAAGCCGCCGAAAATGTTGGCAGCGGACAGATTACCTTTGCAGCGCGTGATTCTGACTATGAGGGTTATAAAATTAAAGAGGGCGAGCTTTTAGCACTCCAGAACGGAAAGCTTTCCTTTGTTGAAAAGGATCTTCAGAAAGCGGCCATTCGTCTTACGAGGTCACTTCTTAAGAAAACCTCTTCGTTTATTACCATTCTCTATGGCGAGGGGGTTACAGAGGACGAGGCACAGGCCATGGTTGATGCTTTGCGCCTTAAGGTTCCCGAAACTGTTGATATTTCACTTGTTGAGGGAAAACAGCCTGTATACTACTACATTATTTCTGTTGAATAATTAAAAAGGGCGATTCGGATTATTCTCCGCATCGCCTTTTGTTTAAAAAGGAGGTGTTTTCTGTGCTGACACCCGATATGCCGATAACTATGATACCTAAAATTGGTGAAAAGCGCGCGTCGCTTTATAAAAAGCTCGGAATAGAAACAGTTTCAGACTTAATTCATCATTTCCCCCGTTCATATGTTGATTTCACAAATGCTGCGCCTATCGATAACTGTCACATAGGAGACACTGTTACTGTAGCGGCGAGGGTTTTTGAAAAGCTTGCTCCCCTAAAGGTGCGTGGAGGAATGACGATTTTTAGAGCTATAGTTACCGACAGCTCACAAAATGCCATTACTGTTACGTTTTTCAATAATAAGTTTGCTTTTTCTGCGCTTAAAATGGGAGAAGAATACATTTTCTACGGCAAACTTTCAGGGACTTTGCTTCGTCCCGAGCTTTCTGTTCCTTTATTTGTAAGCCGCGAAAATGCGAGCACAATGCAGCCGCATTATCCTCTTACTGCGGGGCTTTCACACAAAATTATTGCAGGAAATATTCGCACCGCACTTGATTTGTTAGGTAATTTCCCCTCCACTGCTCTTCCCTCAGATATACTATCGAAAGAGGGATTTGAAAACAATTTTACCGCTTTTGAGGATATTCATTTCCCCAAAAAGATAGCTGATGCCAACAATGCCCGCAGGCTTTTCATATTAGAGGAGCTTTTGTGCTTGCAGCTTGGAATGGCAGGTATGCGTCAGAAATCGAGAGCATTGGCATCTAAAGTATTAAATCAAACCGACTTATCGCCATTTATAAATTCCCTTTCTTTTTCACCAACTTCGGCGCAAATCAAAGCCATAAATACCGCTATAGCCGATATGCAGAGCGGAAAGTGTATGAACAGGCTACTACAGGGTGATGTTGGCTCAGGAAAAACATTGGTTGCAGCCGCGCTGTTCTATGCAGTTTGCAAAAACGGCGGACAGTGCGCCTTTATGGCTCCCACAGAAATACTTGCGACTCAGCATTTCAAAACTCTTTCAAAGCAGCTTGAGCCTTTTAAGATTACGGTTGCACTTTTAACAGGCTCGACCACCGCCAAAGAAAAAAGGCTTATATTAGATAGCGCAGAGAAAGGTGATATTCAGGTTTTGTGCGGAACGCACGCGCTTATAGAGAAAGATGTAAATTTTTGTAATCTTTCACTTGTTGTAACCGACGAACAGCACAGGTTTGGTGTTTCTCAGCGCGCAAAGCTGATTTCCAAGGGAAAATATCCTCACACACTCATTATGTCTGCTACTCCAATCCCCCGTTCTCTCGCCCTTACAATTTACGGAGATTTAGATATCTCGGTTTTAGACGAGCTACCTGCAGGCAGAAAAGCAGTTAAAACATATCTTATTGACAGCTCAAAACGGCTGCGTGCCTATGGTTTTCTTGAAAAAGAATTACAACGCGGAAGGCAGGTTTACATTGTTTGCCCCGCCGTAGAGGAATCCGAGCTTGAAATTGAGTCTGCTGTGCAGTATCACAGCAAGCTTTGCAAGCAGTTTAAGGATAGGCGCATAGGTCTGTTGCACGGCAAAATGAAAAGCAGCGAAAAAGACTCTGTTATGGAAGAGTTTCGTGATGGGAAAATTGACATTTTGGTTTCAACCACTGTTATTGAGGTTGGAGTTGACGTTGCCAACGCAAATGTTATTATGATAGAAAATGCTGACAGATTTGGTCTTTCACAGCTCCATCAGCTCCGTGGCAGAGTTGGACGCGGAAATGAGCAAGCTCATTGTATACTTATTTCAGATTCCGACTCTCAAAATGCAAAGTCGCGTCTTTCTGTTATGACAAAGACAAGTGATGGATTTGAAATTGCAAAATTTGATTTAGAGCATCGTGGACCGGGCGACTTTTTCGGCGATAGGCAACACGGACTGCCTCCCCTTAAAACTGCCGACCTTATTTCTGATTCACTCTACTTAGAAAAAGCGCAGAAATATGCTACAGAAATACTAAATGAGGATGCTCAGCTAAAAAGTGAAAAACATACTCTTTTAAGAGCTAAAATAAATTCACTTTTTAAAAAATTAGGGCATACAAGAAGCAATTAAAAAAACCGCTATGGAAAATCCACAGCGGTTTTTTAGAATTTGTATGCTTTTTTGAATTTCTCAATTATGAACATACGCGATTTACTACAAGCTGATAGCCATTAAACAAGATGCAGCGATTGTTATCAGCAGCCCAAATAATCATTACTGAATTTCTTTTGCGAGATAACGAAGTGTCATAAGGCTATCGTTTAAATGAACATTTTCAACTGCAATTTTTTCTTCCGAGTGACTGAGTGCAATATCATACTGAGTAAAATTCCAGAAGATTTTTACACCAACATCAAGTAGGGATTTAACAACTTTTTCTGCATTTTTATCGGGCACACAGACAATGGCAGCCTCAACCCCGTTTTTAGTGCAGAACTCCGATAATGTGTCTGCATCTGAAACAACCTTGCCACCTATTGTTTTACCTATTACATTAGAGTCTTTATCAAAAATTGCGGAAAGCTCAAAGCCTCTTGAAGCAAAATCAATTCTGGTGCATACGGCTTTACCGATATTGCCTGCTCCGACAAGCACCATTTTAATTTTTTTATCGAGGTTTAATATTTTCGCTATTTCCTCTTTAAGAACAGACAGATTATATCCATACCCCTGCTGACCGAAGCCACCAAAGCAGTTTAAATCCTGTCTGATCTGAGAAGCAGTAAGTCCCATTCTTTGCGAAAGCTCTTTTGATGAAATTCTTTCTATCCCCTCCGCCATAAGCACGCAAACAAAACGGTAATACCTCGGCAGTCTGCGGATAACGGGGAGAGAAACCACCTGTGATTTTGACATCTTATTTTCAGTTCCTTTTCAAAATTTAACTTAAATTAAAAGTCATTATAAACAAATTCTATCTTCTGACCGTCTGTAAACAGATACATCGCAACAAGAGCGACAATAACAAGCAGATAGAACATTATTCTCAGAATACTATTATTAAAAAGGCTGGTAGAAATATCGGTGATAGTACGTATCAATTTCTTCATTTACCCGAAGCCATCCTTTCCATCCCAAGTGCATTGTATCACACAAAAAATATTTTTCATATTCATAACCGCTTAAATCAAGAAATTCAAAGCCGTTCATTGCACAGTAAGGAACGACATATCCCGCAACCTTATCATAATAAGCCTGACGGCGTTCCTTTGTAAAGCCTGTGTAATCAGACCATTGACCATGCAGCGGAACGCTGACGAAAAGCGGCTTTATTCCCTTTTCAACGCAAATATCAAGGAGAAGTTGCAGATCATCATACTCAACTGAATTTTCGTATGATAGGTCTTTATCGCGATCCTTAAATGCAGAAAGCCTGTTTCCGACATTCTTTTTATAGTCGCTGTCACGCATACCAAAATCATTGTTGGTAGCTTCCTTTTCAGCTTCATGCACGGCATTTTTTTCTTCACGCGACCAGATGATAGCAGGTGAAGAATTGCTTTCCTCCTGAGGCTCACATTTTTTTATAATCTCCGAGGACTTTATCATATCGCGATTATTAAGCATATATTTTTCAAAAAGGAAAAAGGGCGCTGTTATTGTTTTTGATATACTGCCCAATGCTGCACCCTCTGCTCCTGCAGCGGCTAAAACACGGATATCATCGTATCCCGAAAGCTTGCCAAACTCCTCGTCATATCGGCCGAGCATCTCTTTAACACGCAAGGACAAGCGCTTTTTTATATCAGCGCTCACCGAATCGTCATACATAATAGAAATGTACTGCTGTTTTGAGAAGTTTGCAAAAAACATATCTGGGGTAATTCCGCCCTCGACATAGGACTGCGGCGATGTTATAAGCACGACGGGTTTATCTTTAAGGCTATCACCCGATGCAGCAATACTCATTGCGTGAATAATGCTCTGACAAGAGCCTCTTCCGATAAGATTTACCTGAAAATCTCTTCTTTTACCCTTAAAGAAGTTTGCAGGGTGAGTAGAGATATAATCAGTTCGCAGTTCTGACGAGCCATAGATAATAACATTATCTGTGCGCTTAGCAGACTCTTTTAAAAGGTACAAGCCCTGAATTTTTTGGTCATCACTTATATTTCCGACCAAATCATTATACTCGGGCATAGCCGATTTGATAGCAAACGGCACAGCCGAGAAAAGCAGCGCTATTATCACAAGCAGGCATAGTGCCCGCAGCAAAAACTTTTTCACAATCTATCCCCTCTTTTTAAGGTGTTCGATAACCTTGTTGGGTGTATTGATATCTTTTCTGTCGATTTCGGTTATTTCAAGCTTAATTCCAAGCTGCTCTTCAAACTCAACTATAAGACCGAGCATTGCAAATGAGTCTAGCAGTCCCTCTTCAAACATATCAATATCCATATCCTCTGAAAGATCCTCGGGTTCAACACCGCATTTTTCTGCAAGGATTGCAAGAATTTTTTCTTCCATTTTTATTTCCTCCTAAAATATTCTTCCTGAAAAGATAAGAAGACCAAAGCTAAACAGGTGAATTGTCACAAAGCACAAAAGCGGCTGCCATTTGGGGTTACGCTTTAGCTTTTTAAATCCCTTAACCTTATTATCAAGCACGTCATTTAAGCACATTAAAAGTCCGTGATATGCTCCGTAAACGATATAGTGTAGTTCAAGTCCGTGCCAAATTCCCATCGTCATCATAGTGATGACATAACCTATATAAGAAGCTGTGAGCGGGTTTTTAAACCATTTTCCCTTTAATGCTGCGAGAGCAAAGCGGGAATAAACATAGTCTCTAAGCCATGTTGAAAGTGAAATATGCCAACGCGCCCAGAAATCCTTCATATCAACCGCGCCGAACGGCATATTGAAATTTTCCTCCATTTTAACACCAAGAATATAGGCTGTGCCGATTGCCATTGAGCTGTAGCCTGCAAAATTAAAGAACAGAAACAGAGTATATCCGTACATATACGAAATATCTGAAAGTAATCCGCTTCCGAGCGGTGAAAGCCAGTAGGAATAGATAAGATTTGAAATTACAAAGTTATAAAGCACACCCTTAAAGAGCTTCCAGATGCCTTTTTCGAGCATTTCACGGTATTCCTCTTTGGAATAAGGCTTTTCAAGTTCCTTTGAAAATCTGCGTGATCTATCTATAGGCCCTGAGCTTATGCTCGGGAAGAATAGCAAAAAATACAGAAATTCAAATACTCCGATATTTTCAATAAGTCCGTCATATGTATCGATAAGCACCTGAAGTGAGCGGAATGTAAGGTACGAAAGTCCCAATATTCCAAATAAACTTCCGCCTATTTCAAGCCTGAATTTTGTGAAAATCATAGGAAGCAGCGAAAGCAGTACGAACACCCATAAAACAGGACGGGCTTTTACCTTTTTAAGCACAGTAGGAAATATTTTTACAAGCAACAGCTGCCACAGGGCAAATACGGCGACAAACAAAAGTTTTATGGGAGAGTTAAATATAAGGAGCAAGAATACAAGAGTAACAGCCGCTCCGTAATATTTAATAGGTTTGCCGCAAAGCCCGAGCACTGCTGCAGGGATAAGCGCCAGAACAAGAATATAGAAAAATATAAGCGAATCAAAAGGAACCATTTTCAATCCTCACTTTACAGCTGTGATGCAAGCAGTTTTCTATCCACCTTACCGTTTGTATTGGTGGGGAGGCTATCGCAGAGAACTATTTTACGCGGTATCATATACGAGGGGACGAGCTTTCCAAGCTCACTCTTAATTCGGGTTATTTCGCGAAGCTTAGGTCCGTCTAACGCGTGGGTTAAGAGAACAAAGGCGGCAAGGTAGTCAACTTTTTCCTCTTTCATAACGGGGATAACAACTGCACGGCTTACATTATCAACCTTTACCATATTATTTTCGATATCTTCAAGCTCAATCCTGAAGCCATTGAGTTTTATCTGAAAATCCATTCTGCCGCAGAAATAATAAAGACCGTTATGGCTGTAACAGGCGTCACCGGTTCGGTAGCCGCGTTTCTTCTCCCCTCTTGACTCGGTTTCAAAGAAGACCTTTTCGGTTAAATCAGGGCGACCGTAATATCCGTGACCTACATTGTGGCTAATTATCTGAAGCTCACCAACTTCATCGTCGGGAAGCTGTTTTCCCTCGCCATTTACAATTCTGAACTCTACTTCAGGCAGAGGCTCACCGATAGGGATAGGTCTTTCATCGCGTGCCATCTCTTCTGTTATAACGCTGGCGGTAACAAGAACTGTTGCCTCAGTAGGTCCGTAGGTGTTAACAATATCGGCATTGGGGAAACGCTCAAAAAGTAGGTCTACGAGCTTGTGGGTAAGTGTTTCGCCGCAGAAAAGAAAGCGCTTTAAATTGGGGAGCATTTTTTCATTAAAGCTATCCGACATAGCGCAAAGCTCTGCAAACGAGGGTGTAGAAACCCAAAAAGAAAGATTAGAATTTCCAAGTCCGTCATAAAGGTCGGCGGGGGTTTCCATCATCTTTTTATCAATGGTATAAAGTGTTTTACCAAGAGAAACTCCGACATAAACCGAAACCACCGAAACGTCAAACGAAAATGAAATCTGATTGGTGATAATATCGGTATCCGCCTCTATATCGCACCAAGGAGTTAAGTATTTTGCAAGGTTTTCGATATTGGCGCGGTTTATGGGCACACCCTTAGGTCTGCCTGTTGAGCCTGAAGTAAAGAGAATATAGCAGTTGTCCTCGGGCTTTACCCAATTTGAGCTGTCAACCGCTCCACCTGTGTAAGAGCCAAAAATATCATCTATTTGCTCTATAGAAAGGCGTTCTGTGCCCTCTCCTACAGAAACATCGGTATCGCGCAGTGTTACAAAAAATTCGGGAGCCACATCGGTGAGCACCATTTCAAGTCTGTCAGCAGGAAAGGTTATATCAACGGGGACATATGCTCTGCCTGCCTTAAGCGCACCGTACATACAAGGCAGAAACTCTTCTTCCTTGTGTCCATATATAACAACAGGAGATTTATCCTTGCCGTTTTTTAAGAGAAAATCGGCAAAAGCATTTGATGCGTGTTCAAGCTGTGCATAGGTCATAACCTTATCGTTATATACAACAGCCTTGCGGTCTGTTTCTTTAGCGTACTGTGCAATTCTTTCAAGAACAAACATAGTATATCTCCTTAAATGATGTTATTTTAAAAGCTGCGGCTGTGTGCAGGGCACATATGTATCTCTGTCCCAACGGTGTGATTTTTCTAATGCACTGTCAGGCACCATAAAGGTTATTTCCTTTTTGTTATAAAAAAGTCCGCCGTAAAGCCCGTCAACATGGTACATATTTCCGTTTACATTTGCCATAAGCCAGGTGTGTGAGCCCCATCTCTTTGATATTTCTGAATATCGCTCACCTATGACATAGTAGCTCTCAATTCCAAGCTCTTTAAATAATACCTTCTGCGCTGCGGCATAATGCTCACAAGAGCCCTTGCGGTATTTAAAATAAAATGCGGCAAGCTCCTGTGTAAGCTGCTCAGTGTAGCCATTTGAAAGGTCCACACTCACTCCGCGGTATTTAAAATTAGGATACAGCCACAAGTATACCGCTTTTGCTTTTTCAATATCTGTCATACCCGCGTGGGTAATATTTGAAATAATTTCTTGAGCTTTTTTACTATTACCTTGCGAAAGTTCCTGCAAGGTAGGTTTAATTTGCGGTGCAGGATTTGAAAAATGCGGCGAAGCGGCAGGGTTTGAAGAAGATGATGATGATGGTGCCGCTTGCGAGGACTGCTCTATGTTTTGTGGCATTGATGATATTTCAGAGCTGTCTTCCCTTTCACTCTGAGTGAAATTGCTACTCGAAACTGTTATTTCTAAGCTTGTCTGCTCCGAAGCGGTTACTGATGAACTTGCGCTTTGTATATCACTTTTGGCAGGTGTTTTTATTTTTTCACATCCGACAGTAAGCAACATAAGTGCTACCAAAACTGCCGAGGATAAAATCTTTTTCATTGTGTCTCCCTTTATTGCTAATGCAATAAATCTATTTTAAAAGCTGAGGCTGGGTGCAGGCGGGATATTTTTCCCTGTCCCAACGGTGTGTTTTCTGGAGTGCGCTATCAGGAACGCAGAACATACTCGAAAGGCTTGCGGTGTGATTTCCGCCGAATAGTCCGTCAACGTGATACCAGTTTCCGTCTATTTCCATCATAACCCAGACGTGTTCGCCCCAGACATTGTTTTTGGAGTCGTATCTTTCGCCCTCAACATAGCGGACATTAAAGCCAAGCTCTTCTAAGAGAACCTTTTGTGCAGCTGCGTAATGCTCGCACGAGCCTTTATGATATTTAAAATAATACGCAGCAAGCTCCTGTGTAAGCTCATCGGTGTATCCGCCTGAAACATCTACTGCCATTCCGCGATATTTGAAATGGAAAAACAGCCAGTCGTATGCTATTTTTGCTTTTTCAATTTCAGTCATATTATTTGTTACAACCTGAGAAAGTGCCTCTTTGGCTTTTTGAGAAACCAGTTCCCTTAGGTTTTCAGAGGAAGTAGCCTCGCTCTCGGCTTTAAGAGAACTTGTTTCGGTAATTTCTGAGGACGCAGGTTTATTCTGCACACTGCTGACAACTTCATTTTCGCTGCAGGCTACGCAGGCAAGAGATAAAACAATCGCAATACAAATCAAAAAAATATTTTTCATAATTCCCCCATTGTATCTACAAAAAAATGCGCGGAATACTATTCCGCTGCACTTATTCCATATTCGACAACTTTATTATCAGAGATAAGGAAAGACATAGTCTGCTCGTCCTTAACTGTGTAGGTGATAAGGTCACCTTCCTCAACATATTCTGAGCCAAAGAGAGAAATAACCTCGTCCTTGGACATACCAACATAAACCTTCCCATCCTTCTGGGTGATTTTATCTGAGGTTATCATAATTTCAAGAATGAAATCCTTGTTATCTACGGGGTATGTGGTGATACAAAATCCATCATCTACGAAGTCATAGGTCTTGTCCATACCGTTGTAGGCACAGCTGATACTTTCGAAATATTCATACTCGTGCTCTGAAAACACATCAAGAACCTTGTCCATATCAACATGGCAGGCAAGCTCGGCATCATAGATTTTAAGGGACATAAGCTTGCCATTTTTATCAGCGCCGCAAGATGAAAGCAATAAAACTCCCATAAGCGAGACTATACAGAGCGCAAAAGAGATTATTTTTTTCATTATTTAAGCCTCCGAAGTTTGTACTAGTAATCTAATACTATATTCTACTATATTTATAAAATAAAATCAACACAAAAACGCACTTTTAGCGGAATAATTCACCGTTTTCTGCAAAAACGGCAGTTCGTAGTATAAATGCTCCGTCAACAGATGTATTATACTGCTCGGAAAAAACATTTAAGAGCATCTGAGGATTTAATGTATTTGTATTGCCTGAGGCTAATCTTAAGGTTAGCTCTAAATCCTTTCCGTTTTCTTTAGCCGAGTAATCATAAATCCAAGGCTTTACATTAACAAGCTTTTCGCCTGCTTTGCCCTTTTTGGTCATCATTATCTCATTCTGAGCCAAAAACGCCTCCATTTCAGCCTTTCTAGCTGACAAGCCAAAAAGCTTTACATTGTACTCTGATGAGGCAATAACATTTGCTTTCATCTGCACATCGCAGACATCGCAAACCGTTATGTCTTGCGGCAGGGCGGCATTAAGTCGCTCCATGACACCCTCTAAGGAAATCTCATCAACAAGGCGCATATCAACACTTTCACAGTCACTCTCTATTCCTAATGAAAGAGGCAGTGAAAAGGTCATATAAAGATGGGGGTGAAAGCCCTCGGTATACCACATTGTTATGCCCGCTCTGCGCACTGCTCGCTGAAACAGCCTTGTCATATCGAGGTGGGAAATGTACTTTGCGCGGTCGCGTTTACTGAAAAATATTCTGATATTACGCACGGCACTGTCCTCCCTCAAATTTATTGGCACCGCATCCGCTGCAAGCCTCGCGGCAATGGGGTGTGGTTTGCGCCTCATATGCTTTTTTACATTCATTTTCTAGGAATTTCTGCGATACGCCAAAGTCTATATGCGACCAAGGCAGTACCTCGTCGAATGAGCGGTGTCTACCCTGATAAAACTCAATGTTGAGGCCGCATTTTTCAAAGGCATTTTGCCATTTTTCAAAATCAAAGCCCTCGCTCCAGCTATCAAAGAAACTACCACTTTTAAATGCTTCATAGATTACCTTGGAGAGTCTTCTATCTCCTCTTGCAAAGGCGCCCTCTAAGATACTTGTGTTGCTTGCGTGATAATTTAAGGTTATTTTCTTACTTCTGTGCACCGATTTTAAAAGCTCGTGCTTACGGACAACAGTTTCAAGAGAATTCTGAGCTTCCCACTGAAAAGGAGTGTGGGGCTTAGGAACAAAGGTCGCAACGCTGACAGTTACAGTAACGCCGCCTTTGGGGCGGTTTTCTAAGCTGTAAAACAGGTCAACAACGCTTTGGGCTGTGCGGATAATACCCTCGATATCCTCATCGGTTTCGGTAGGCAGACCTATCATAAAGTAAAGCTTGATATTGGTATACCCGCCCTCAAATGCAATTTTGCAGGTGTTACTGAGTTCCTCTGCGGTGACATTTTTATTGATAACATCGCGAAGTCTTTGAGTTCCCGCCTCGGGCGCAAAGGTAAGTCCGCTCTTGCGGATACCGCTTATTCCGTCAAGTACCTCTTTTGAGAAGTTGTCCACGCGAAGACTGGGCAAAGAAAGGCTGATTTTTTCCTTATCCGACCATTTGGTAAGCTTAGAAAGGAGATGCTCTATCTGAGTATGGTCACTTGTGGAAAGTGAGCAGAGAGAAATTTCATCATAACCTGTATTATCGCAAAGCTCCCTTGCCTGCTTGCAGAGAGTTTCAACCTTTTTCTCGCGGAAAGGTCTATATATAAATCCTGCCTGACAGAAGCGGCAGCCGCGGATACAACCGCGAAGCACCTCTAAAACAGCTCTGTCATGCACTGTTTCAATATAAGGAACAACAAATTTATCGGGGTAAGGAGTTTTATCAAAATCTACTACTACCCTTTTTGTTATTTTTTCTTTTGCGCTTGGGTGATTTGGGGTTATGGCCTTTACTGTGCCATCCTCGTTATAGCTGATATCATAAAAAGATGGGACATATACACCCTCGATTTTTGCGGCGGCTGAGAGGAACTCATCTTTTGTACTACCGCGTTTTTTATGCTCTGCATAAAGGTCACAGATTTCAAGCGTTGCCTCCTCGCCGTCGCCGAGCAAAAACAAATCAAAAAAGTCAGCAATCGGCTCGGGGTTGCAGGCGCAGGGACCGCCGCCGATAACAAGATTTTTAAGTTCTTTTCTATCCTTACTATACAAAGGAATTTCTGCAAGAGAAAGCATATACAGAACATTAGTGTAGCTCATCTCATACTGCAAGGTAAAGCCTATTATATCAAACTTGGAAACAGGGTCTAAGCTTTCAAGTGCGTAAAGTGGAATATTTTCGCGCTGCATATGCTCCTTCATATCCATCCAGGGCGCAAAAACACGCTCGCACCAGATATTTTTGCGCGAGTTTAGTATATTATAGAGGATTTTAATGCCGAGGTGTGACATTCCGATTTCATATGTATCAGGAAAACAAAATGCAAAACGGACATCAACCTTTTTAGGATTTTTAATGACGCTGTTATGCTCTCCGCCTATATATCTTGCAGGTTTCTGAACCTGCATAAGAAACTTTTCAAGCTTTTTCTTGACATTCATTTTTCAGTGACCAATCCTTTACCGAATATTATATTAATTATATCATAATTCATATATCATTTCAACTTTTTTTGACGAACAATTACCATTAAAAACAGATATGCTGCCGTTATCATAAGGCTTAAATTATATCCCGTTTTTACAAGGATCACACTTCCTAAAATAAATAGTGCCGAAGCCGAAAAGAGTGAAATCATATCGAAGAAAAGCTCTGCTTTGTTTTCCGAAAATTTAAGTGAAAGCAGCTCATAGAGTATTCTTCCGCCATCGAGTGTTCCTGCAGGAAGAATGTTGAAAATAAGGGTTACAAGATGAACAAGAGCTGCATCGGTTATTTTTCCGCTTAAAAAAGACAGGACAAAAAAACAAGTGAAATTTACCGCACACCCTGCCGACAGCACAATCACTTTTCTTTTTGTATCAATCATATCAAGCGGTGTTTTAAGCCTCATTCTGATACCAAAGGGTTTAAATGACAGTTCTTTTATATTAAGTCTGCAAACTGCTGCCGCAAATATATGTCCACACTCGTGAAAAATTGCCGCAAAAATGGCACAAAAGGCAATGCCTGTTTTGTCATAAAAAGAAAAAAGAGCCAGCATTGAAATAAGCAGATAGCTTATACTCACTCTGACTCCCCGTATTTTAAAACTCAATTTCCTCTATCCCTTTTAAAGCATAAGCGGGGTCAAATCTTTTACCGTCTATGCGTATTTCAAAATGCAGATGCGGACCTGTGCTGTACCCTGTACTTCCCATATATGCTATTATCTCGCCGCTTCGTATGTTCATTCCCTCAGTAGCTTTCAGGCTCTCACAATGCCCATAAAAAGTGTAAAGGCTATCCGAATGACGCATAATTATATAGTTTCCGTAGGCTTCACTTTTTCCACATTCATAAACATTTCCGCTGAAAGCCGCGGTTATAGGGGTACCCATAGAGTTTGCTATATCAATACCCGTATGAAACCCTAATTTGTCAGTAATAGGATGTGTGCGCCACCCAAACTGAGAGGTGACAGTGCCATTTGTAGGCGCGCAAATCGGGATAGTTAGCGCATATGCATTTATGCTGACACTTTCAGGCAGCTTATTTGCCGCCTCATCGCTTCCTCCCGCTCCACTGCCTTCAGGCTTAGCTATATTTGAGCTTTCCTCTTTGGGAAGTATAGATGAGGTTTGGGCTTCTTCTTTCTCGGGCGGCGAGAATATAAAATCTCCTATTTTCTCAAAAAAAACGCGTATATCACCAAAAGTTATATCCTGCTGTGTTGTGGCGGCGGCGTAGCCTGATTTTATCTGTGCGTATGCTTTCGGAGCAACTGATTTCATAATAATTGCGCAAATCACTATCATAGCAAATACAACTGTCTGAATAAAAACAAGCCTTATGCATCCTTCGGTACGAGGACTGCTTTTTTCTTCGGTTTGCTGGTTTCCCTGCCTCATTTCCTCGTCTGTCGAAAGCGAATTTAAAAATTCTTCCTTGAAAACATATTTTTGCTTCTCATTCATTTTTTACAGTAACCTCCTTTTTCTTTTTGGTCTTTTAGGCGAGCAGCCGCAGCACTTTTTAACTAAAATGGTGTCCTCACCTATAAGCTCAATATCCTCCCATTTTATGATAATATCATCTTCTCTGCCGAGCAGTCCTAAAAATTTAAGTCTTCCAAATATAATCAGCGCGCAAAGGCGCTGCTCGCAGGTGTCTATCTCGGCATCGCAAACACGTCCTAAGCTCTGACCGTCCTCTAAGCTTATAACCTCTTTTTCCATAAGCTCTGTTATTCTGCACATCCGCCCCACCCCTTTCCTTTCATTAGTATTCAAAAACTTAAAATTATATTCTTAAATCTCTTGAAATATCAAAAATGGTGTGCTATACTATGCTCGACACAATCGAATAAAACGCGACTCTGTTCGATTAAATTGAACATTTCATTGCACACTACGTGCTTTGGGAGATAAGGGAAGCGCGGTTAGAATCCGCCACAACAGCCATTGCCGTATCTCGGTTTTTTACACCGTCAAGTCGGAATGCTTATCGTTTCGTGCATTGTAAACCACTCTCGGGTAAATGGAGAGGTGAGGTTTAAAGGATAACTTCCGATTTAATTTCACTTCTCTCGAGCCTCAGGCTTGTGGGGAGTGTTTTATTTTTTATCCGAACGGTCGAAATAAAAGAAAGGAGAAGTTTTAAAATGAAACTTCAAACTACCAAAAGGCTGCTTTCTGTTATTCTTGCCGTTGTAACCGTTTTTTCGGTTATTGCAATGACTGCTTGCGGCCGTAAAAACCTTGACCCCGCCCCAGCATCCTCTGTCGCCGCAAAAGATGAAGGACTTTGGGCAAACGCAACCTACACCGAGGATAAAAGCTTTGGTGAAGGCGCAAAAACCGTTGAAGTAGAGGTAATTGCAGCTGACAAGTCTGTAACCTTTACACTCAAAACCAACAAGGAAAACCTTGCGGATGCTATGCTTGAGCACTCTCTTGTCGAGGGAACTCAGGACCAGTATGGTCTTTATATCAAAAAAGTAAACGGAATTTTAGCCGATTATGATATTGATAAGTCTTATTGGAGCCTTTCAAAAGGTGGAGAGGCTCTTATGACAGGCGCGAGCGGAACTACTATTTCAAACGGAGAGAAGTACGAATTTACTTATGCAAAATAAGAAATTTATATCGGTTTATGAATTAGCTCTTTTCCCTATGTATGCTGCTCTTATGGTGGCATCAAAATATGCTATGGAAATACTTCCCAACATACATTTGCTTTCTATGTTTGTGATGCTGTTTACTGTAGTTTACAGGGCAAAAGCGCTTATAATCATTTATATTTTCGCTTTGATAATGGGAGTTACTGCCGGATTTAATGTATGGTGGGTGCCGTATCTTTATATCTGGACTATTCTTTGGGCGGCTACAATGCTTATACCTAAAAACATCTCCAAAAAAGCGGCTATGATAGTTTATCCCGTTGTGTGTTCACTTCACGGTTTTTTATACGGTGTGCTTTACTCCCCTTTTCAAGCACTTGCCTTTGGCTACACCTTTGAGCAGACACTTTTTTGGATTTCAACGGGGATTCCCTTCGATCTAATTCACGGGGTTTCAAATTTTGCAATAGGATTTCTCATTTTCCCGCTTGCAGAGGTTATAAAAAAGGCTCAGAAATATATTTACCGATAAAAAATCACCGCGCATCAAAAGATGCGCGGTGATTTTATTTCTTTATTTCGCTCCAATATTTCTTAGCGACGGCTTCATTTTTGTTGTCGCCGAAATCGTAATATATTCTGTCCCGAATTCTATCAGGCAGATACTGCTGAGGGGTGTAGTGATTTTCAAAATTATGAGGATATTTATAGTCTTTTCCGTGAGAAAGCTTTTCGGCGCCACTATAATGCGAGTCCTTAAGATGCGACGGAATTTCACCGATATTGCCCGCCTTTACATCATCCATTGCGGCATCTATCGCGCAAACAACCGAGTTTGACTTGGGTGCTGTGGCAAGAAGTATTGTTGCCTCTGCAAGCGGAAGTCTTGCTTCGGGGAGACCTAATTGCAGAGCACTGTCAACGCAGGCTTTTACAATAGAAACCGCCTGAGGATAGGCAAGACCTATATCCTCACTCGCAATAGCTAAAAGTCGACGGCAGGGCGAGAGCATATCACCCGCTGTAAGAAGCCTTGCAAGGTAATGCAGCGCGGCATTTTCATCAGAGCCACGAACAGATTTATGAAATGCAGACAAAATATCGTAATGCTCGTCCCCATCCCTATCGTATTTCATACTACTGCGCTGACAAAGCTGAATAACGCTTTCAAGAGTTACAGTAATTTCTCCGTTTGCAGAGGTTGGCGCCGCAAGGGTTGAAAGTTCAACGCAGTTGATGGCTTTTCTTACATCTCCTCCGCATTGTCGCGCGATATACGGCACAATACCATCTTCAAGGGTAACATTAACCGAGAGGTTTTCCCCTGCCTTTTTATATGCCCTTTCTACAGCCTCCTCTACATCCTGAGGTGTTACGGGCTTAAATTCAAATACGGTGCTGCGACTGAGAACTGCATTATAGACATAAAAATAAGGGTTTTCGGTGGTTGATGCTATAAGGGTTATCTTTCCGTTTTCAATATACTCTAATAAGGACTGCTGCTGTTTCTTATTAAGGTACTGAATTTCGTCAAGGTAAAGTAGGACTCCATCCTGAGAGTCAAAGCCGTCAAGAGCAGCAACAATATCCTTAATATCGCTGACAGAAGCATTGGTGCCGTTGAGTTTATATAATCTTTTATTAGTCTTTTGTGCAATAATGGAAGCGACTGTTGTTTTTCCGACACCGCTTGGGCCATAAAAAATCATATTGGGGATTTTACCCGAGTCTATAATACTGCGAAGCACCTTGCCCTCTGAAAGCAGGTGTTTCTGACCAACGACCTCGTCAAGCGTCTGCGGTCTTATAAAATCGGCAAGAGGTGTGTTTGACATTTTTAGTCACTTCCTTTCTTTTAGTTTTCTACAAAGCTTATTCGTAGAGGGGATATTTTGCGCAAAGCGCATTTACTGCGGCGCGGATATTATCTGCCTCATTCTCAAAGTCTGTGCAAGCCTTATAGATGCAGTCAGCAATAATTTCCATATCCTCAGGCTGCATTCCGCGGCTTGTAACGGCGGGAGTTCCGATGCGGATACCGCTTGTTACAAAGGGACTCTGAGGGTCATTAGGAATTGCGTTTTTATTAACTGTGATATAAACTTCATCAAGACGTTTTTCAAGCTCTTTGCCTGTAACACCCATTTTGCGAAGATCAACAAGCATAAGGTGGTTATCTGTGCCGCCTGAAACGAGGTCAAAACCTTTACTGAGTAGTGACTTAGCTAATGCTGCGGCATTTTCAACTATCTTTTTCTGATACTCTTTAAACGAAGGCTTTAATGCCTCGCCAAAGCAGACTGCCTTTGCAGCAATAATATGCTCAAGGGGTCCGCCCTGCATTCCGGGGAAAACTGCCTTGTTGATTTTTTGTGCAAGTTCTTCCTTACAAAGAATCATACCGCCGCGGGGACCGCGAAGGGTTTTGTGAGTTGTAGTTGTTACAACATCTGCATAGGGTACGGGGTTGGGGTGAAGACCTGCGGCAACAAGTCCCGCAATGTGAGCCATATCAACCATAAAGTAGGCGCCGACTTCTTTAGCGATTTGAGAAATTCTCTCAAAATCAATAATACGGGGGTATGCGCTTGCGCCTGCAACAATAAGCTTAGGTTTGCACTCGCGTGCTAAAGAGGCAAGCTTATCGTAATCAATGGTATGAGTATCGTCATTTAAGCTGTATGATACAAAGTTATAGTACTTACCCGAAAGGTTAACGGGAGAGCCGTGGGTTAAATGTCCGCCGTCCGCAAGGCTCATACCGAGAACGGTGTCACCCGGCTCTAAGAGAGCAAAATAAACAGCTAAGTTTGCCTGTGCGCCCGAATGGGGCTGAACATTTGCAGCGTCAGCTCCAAATAGCTTTTTGGCGCGCTCAATAGCGATAGTTTCTACAACGTCAACACACTCGCAGCCGCCGTAATAACGCTTGCCGCTATAACCCTCTGCGTATTTATTAGTAAGCACGCTGCCCATAGCTGCCATAACCTCAGGAGAAACAATATTCTCAGAAGCAATAAGCTCAATATTTCTCCTCTGGCGCTCAAGCTCAGCCTGCATAGCATCTGAAACCTCGGGGTCATTTTTCTTAAGGAAACCGATAGTATCCATAATAGTTTCGTACATTTTATAATCCTCCTAAACAAATATGTATTTATTATACACTTTTTAACAGTTTTTAGCAAGGGTTTAAGTCAAAAACCGATTGATATTTTTGTGTATTATGTTAAAATAGAGGTAACAAGTTAAAAAGAGGTTTTTATATGACTAAAAAAGAGCTTGCGCGCCTTTCCGTAGAGGCACTCAAAGACTTATTTCCCGAAGCTAAATGCTCGCTTGTAGCAGACAAGCCTTATGAGCTTTTAATGGCAACGCGGCTTTCTGCACAGTGCACAGACGCGAGAGTTAACCTTGTAACTGCGGTTTTGTTTAAAAAATTCCCTACCTTAGAGTCGATAGCTGAGGCTGACATAACCGAAATTGAGGACTGTATAAAATCCTGCGGGCTTTATAAAACAAAGGCGAAAGACCTTAAAAATATGGCAATAGAGCTGATAGAACGTTTCGGCGCTGTTGTTCCCGACACTATTGAAGATTTGATTACCCTACCCGGTGTCGGCAGGAAGACCGCAAATCTTATAGTCGGAGATGTTTACGGTAAGCCATCAGTGGTGGTGGACACACACTGCATAAGAATTACAAATCGCATAGGATTAGTGTCTGAAACAGACCCTAAAAAGATTGAATTTGCGCTTAAAAAAATTCTGCCGCCCGAGGAGTCTGGAGATTTTTGTCACAGAATAGTTTTGCACGGGCGCGACCTTTGCACCGCCCGCTCCCCTAAATGCAGCAAATGTCCTTTGAATACGTTTTGCAAATTCGGACTTAAAAACAAATAGAAAATGCCCACTGCGACGCAGTGGGCATTTTACTTTTTTAATTACTGAGCGGTTTCTTCGGTAGCGGGAGCTTCTTCTACAGTGGCAGCATCTTCTGCCTGAGCAGCGTTATACTCCTCTACGATTTGGGTCTGCTCTGCCTCTTCGGTTTCCTCTATAAGAGCGCGGATAGAAAGGCTTACACGCTTATTCTCGTAGTCAATGCCTACGATTTTAGCCTCAACCTCATCTCCAACCTTGAGAACATCGGAAGGCTTGTTGATTCTCTTGTTAGCAATCTGAGAAATGTGAACAAGACCGTCAATACCATCGATAACATTAACAAATGCGCCGAAAGCGGGCAGTGATACTACCTTGCCCTTAATAACATCGTCAACATTATAGGTGTTTTTAAGAATTTCCCAAGGATTATCCTCGGTTTTCTTGTAGCCAAGAGAAATCTTGCCTTTTTCAGCATCATATTCCTTGACATAAACTTCAACAGTGTCACCGACAGAAACAACCTCTGCGGGATTCTTAATTCTCTTCCAGGAAAGCTCGGAAACATGAATCATACCGTCTACGCCGCCGATGTCAACAAATGCGCCGTAGCTGGTGAGAGACTTAACAGTTCCTGTGTAGGTTTTGCCGATCTCGAGAGTTTCAAGAAGCTTTGCAGCCTTTTCTTTTCTCTCTGCGTTTGCAACAGCCTTGATAGAACCGACAATGTGCTTTCTGCCTCTCTTATCCTCGGTTTCAAGGATTTTGAAAGCAACCTTCTCCTTTAAGAGAACGGACATATCGCCATCTCTTGCAATACCTGTCTGGCTTGCGGGAATAAATACGCGGGTTCCCTTGGAATTTACAAGCACGCCGCCATTTACTACCTCGAAAACAACGCCCTCAATAGTAGCATTGGTTTCTTTTGCTTTAAGGATATCCTCAAATCCCTTGTAGGAGTCAATCTTCTGCTTGGAAAGCAGAACATAGCCCTCCTGATCGTTGACCTTGGTTACCTCAAGCTCAACCTCATCGCCGATTTTAACAGCATCCTCAAGGCTGACTGTGCCATTCTGTGTGAACTCATCGGCAGGTACGAAGCCAGCATGCTTGGTACCCATATCTATCTGCAGTTCCGAAGGGTTTATACCAACGACAATACCCTTCACACGCTGTCCCCTATGTACTTTTTTGAAGGTTTCGTCAATTGCTTTTGCAAAATCGAACTCTCCTTCTTCCACCTGTGCGGTGGTTTCGACCTCAGCCTCTACAGCCTCAGCCTCGATTTGTTTGTTTTCCAGAATCTCACTCATAGTATTCTGAACCTCCTTAATTATATACGACGGTGTTGAGGCTCCTGCCGTAACACCGATGTACTCTCTGTTTAGAAGTTGCTCTCTTTTTAGCTCTTGTGCGCACTCGATATGAACAGTTTCACAGTTTTTCGCGCAAACCTCACAGAGCTTATTTGTATTGGAGCTGCTTTTGCCACCGACAACAATCATAAGGTCACTTTTCTTAGAAAGCTCTTCTGCCTCACGCTGTCTTTCATCAGTTGCAAAGCATATTGTATCAAAAAAATTCGCATTTGTACATACTTTTTTTAATTTTTCTTTACATTTTTCCCACTCAAACACCTGAAAAGTGGTCTGAGCGACCAAAACTATGCTTCTTTGAGCAAATTCGGAGTTTTTTTCAAAGAAATCTGCGAGATCCTCTGCCGATTTGATAACATATGCACCTTTTTCACAGTGTCCCGCTATTCCCGCGACCTCAGGATGCTGTCTGTCGCCTGCTATTAAAATAGCAGCGCCTTTTTTTGACTGTTCTTCGACGATTTTATGAATTTTTGAAACAAAGGGGCAGGTTGCATCAACATATAAAATATTGTTTTGTTTAAAAAATTCATAAACCTCGCTACCCACACCATGTGAGCGAATTACAACAGTATACCCCTCAGGTGCGTCACTAGGCTTTTCGATTATAACGACACCGCGTTCCTTTAAATCCTCAACAAGCTGCGGATTATGAATAATTGGCCCTAATGTGCAGACTTTTTTACCTTTATCTAAAAGTTCATTGACAAGGTTTACTGCTCTGTTTACCCCAAAGCAGAAGCCAGCAGTCTCTGCAAGGGTTACTTTTGTTTTATTTCTCATTTTTTTCATCCTTTTGCCTTGAAGATGGCATAAACGGGCGCTTTACAGGAGTTTTAAGATAGGAATTTAACATTTCTATAATTCTATCCATAACAAGAGCGCTTGCTCTGCGGCTTTCGATAACCTTATTTTCCTCTTTCATCTTTATTTCAGAGTTTAAAATAGGCTCTCCGAAGCAAACTGTCACCTTTTTTCTTAGGCGGAGCTTGCCGTCATAACAAACGGCAACGGGAATAATATCCGCGCCTGTATCTGAAGCAATATATACAGCACCCGATTTGGGACGAAGGGGATTACCATCGCGGCTTCTTGTCCCCTCAGGGAAAATAATCAGGAGTTTACCATCATTCAGTGATTTTTCCGCGTGATTTATAGCCTCCATATCTCCTGCCCCTCGGTTTACGGGAAAAGCACCGAGCTTTGAAAGGATAAAGCCGAAGGGTTTAAAGGAAAAGAGTTCCTTCTTTGCCATAAAGCAAAGTGAGCGCTTTTTTACACCGACAGCAATAAAAATAGGATCAAACAATGAGCGGTGATTGCTGCAAATAAGTGCTGCGCCGCTTTCTCTGATATTCTCAGTTCCCTCAAATCTTACATTAAAAATAAGATGCACTATCGGAACAAAAATTGCTCTAATAATTTTATAAAACATACTTTTTCCTTTCTTTACTATGCGTTTATACCTGCGGCATAGCCTGTTGAAAATGCAATCTGAAGATTAAATCCGCCTGTGCAGGCATCTACATCTATAACCTCGCCCGTAAAATACAGTCCATCAACAAGCTTAGACTGCATTGTTTTGGGATTTATTTCCCTTACGCTGACTCCGCCCGCGGTCACAATAGCGGTTTCTATATCCTCTCTCCCAACCACATCAAAGCGCATAGCCTTGATATTTTCGCAAAGGCTAAAGCGCTGCTCGCGGGTTATCTGATTTACTTTTTGGTGGGGTGAAATTCCGCTGCGCTCTATAACTACAGGTATCATAGCCTTGGGAAGAAGAGCATCGAGCGCGTTTATTATATCCTTATTTTTACGCTCTGAAAAATCTCTTGATATTCTCTCATCAAGCTTTTCAATAGACAAGGCCGGCTTTAAATCGAGAATGATTTGATAGTCTGAAGGGGAATTTGTGATATAAGAGCTTGCGCTCAGCACCATTGGTCCCGACATTCCAAAATGAGTAAAGAGCATTTCACCCATATCGCTGAAGACAGTCTTCCCATTTATCTTTGAAATAAGAGAAAGTGCTGTGTTTTTAAGAGAAAGTCCTTGCATTTGAGGACAATCTTTTCCTGCAATTTTAAGTCCGACAAGGGCAGCTCGCAGTGGAGTAATCGTGTGTCCGAGATTTTGAGCGAGCTTGTATCCGTCACCTGTTGAGCCTGTCGCAGAATAGGATACTCCACCCGTTGCAACAATAACAGAATTTGCCGAAAAACAGCACTGTGATGCGGTTTTCACTCCTGTAACTGCTCCGTTTTCGGTCGTAACATCGGTAACTGTATCGGTAAAAACCTTTACACCGTTTTTCTTGCAAAATTTAGAAA
This sequence comes from Oscillospiraceae bacterium, assembly GCA_045655125.1. GTDB lineage: Bacteria > Bacillota > Clostridia > Oscillospirales > Ruminococcaceae > SIG578. Next base: position 5,484 of record JAZOOR010000026.1, on the reverse strand, counting down.
GTGCATCGGCAATATCCATAGCCCTGTCTGAAACAGGAAAAACACGGTTACCTCTTTCAACCTTAAGCGGTACACCGAGGGTCTCAAACAGCTCCATAGTATCCTGCGGAGTAAATCCCATAAGGGCACTATACAGAAACTTGGGGTTGGAAACGGTGTTTTTCATAACTGTCTCTATATCTGAGGCGTTGGTTACATTGCATCTTCCCTTACCCGTTACAAGAATCTTTCTTCCTGTTCGCGACATTTTTTCAATTAGCAGAGTATTTTTACCGAGAGATGCTGCCACTGCTGCAGCCATCATTCCCGAGGCTCCTCCCCCGACCACTATAACATCATACATTTATTTACATCCTTTATTCGCTTTTATGACGAGTTCCGTAAACCTCATTTTCCTGCCAAAGATTTTCAAGCTTTTGGAGCTTTTGAGAAACATCTTCTTTTCTTCTAAGCCCAAGCGCCACAATAAGCGCATTAATAAGGCTGAGGGGCGCTACGAGTGAGTCAACGAACGAGGCCATATCGCTGCGCGCAATCAAAAGATGGTCTGCAACCTCAGCGATAGGTGAGCTTTTACTGTCTGTTATCGCAATTACATTTGCATTGCAAGATGAAGCATAGCGCATAGCTTTAAGGGTTCTGCTTGAATATCGCGGAAAGCTAAGGCCGATAAGCACATCCTTTTCACTTATCGAAAGAATATTCTCATAAACATCACTGATACTCGTTGAGCCAACAACACGGACATTATTGAAAATATGGTTTAAATACAGATTTAAAAAGTTTGCCAAGACAGATGCGCTGCCTGTTCCGATTATATAGATATTTTCTGCGTTTATAATCGCATCAACAACACTGTCAAAATCCTTTTTATTTAAATCCTCAAGGGTTTTGCGAATTTTTTCAATATCTGAATGCAGCACCTTATTTAAGACATCGTCTGCATCAATATTATTGCTCGCAACCTCCATACGCTGAACGGCAGTGAGCATATTTCGACTGACCTCCTGCAGCGCCTGCTGCATCTGGGGGTATCCGTCAAAGCCGATTTCGCTTGCAAATCTAACAACCGTCGATTCACTGACTCCCGCGGCTTTGCCGAGCTTTGAGGCGGTTATATAAGCTGCCTTATCAAAATGCTCGATAAGATAGGCAGCTATTTTCTTTTGTCCCTTAGAAAATTCGGGCATTCTTTGAGAAAGCTCAGAAAGAAAATCTGTTTTCATTTTGTTTCTCTCCCTTTAAATAGCGTTTATTTCATAAACTCTTTGTATTTAGGCAGGACATCCTGAGGTTTTCCCTCCATCATAAGAGTACCGTTATTTATCCATATAATATGGTCGCAAAGCTTTTTCAAGGTTTCGCTGTTGTGCGAAACTATTATAACAGTTCTTGTTTTATCACTAATAAGCTCTTTTATTTTATCATAGCTTTTCTTTTTAAACTTTTCATCGCCGACACTCAAAACCTCATCGACCAGCATTATATCGGTTTCCATAACGGCGGTGATGGAAAATGCAAGCTTACTGTACATTCCGCTTGAATAGGTTTTAACGGGTTTATCTATAAATGAGCCAAGCTCAGAAAACTCGATAATATCACTGAGCTTTGCCTCGATTTCGGATTTTTTAAAGCCCATCAAAAGTCCTGAAAGGAATATATTTTCTCTGCCCGAAAGATTGGTTTTAAAACCGACACCAATAGAAAGCAGCGAAACGCTTTTTCCATAAAGCTCAATTTCGCCCTTATCAGGGGAGAATATTCCCGCAATAGAGCGAAGCAGGGTTGATTTTCCGCTTCCGTTTTTACCTATAAGACCGACAACCTGACCTTCCTCTACATCAAAGGAAACTCCTTTTACTGCCTCAAAGGTTTCAAGCTTATTTTTTCCAAAGGAAAAAATAGCCCTTTTGGACGAAACCGACTTTAAGCTTTTATATGTGATGTGCAGGTCTTTTACTGAAATTGCTTTGCTCATTAAATCACCTTTGTATAACTGTTTTCGTATTTATAGATAGTGTTCACGCCTATGACCGATACCATAACTCCTATAAAGAGCCAGGCAAGCAGCGCAAGTACATTTGGCGCGGTATTGTAAAGCATAACATTCCTCAGTGACGAAATTATAAGCGCTACGGGGTTTCCATAAGACAGAAGCACCGCAATCGGCTCACTTAACCTGCCAAGTTTATCTGTTATCGAATAGAAAACTCCTGACATATAGAACACAAGCCTAAGCAGTACGGCAACGACATTAGCAAGGTCCTCAATAAACACACCGAAGTGCATAAATATCATACCGAAGCCGAATGTTACTGTGAATAAGACGATAAGAATAAGCGGAATATAAAGTAAGTTCCAGCCAATGCTCACTCTGCTCAGCATCATGCTGATAATTACAAGCCCGAATGAAATGAGCATTTTAAAGGCATTGACATACATCTTTGATAAAATCAGAGTATATTTAGGGATATATATCTTTATTACCGTGCTTTTATTTGCTTTAACGAGCTTTACACTGTTTGTGATGGTTCTGTTAAAAAAGTCCCACGCGGTAAGTCCTATAAAGACAAATACTGCAAAATTGTCTTCCCTGCTGCTGAAAACAATTTGAGCAAGAAAAGAATACACCAGCATAAACAGAACGGGATCAAGCACCCACCACAGCCAATTTAAATACGAATCCGCAACGCTTGCTTTTAGTTCTGCCTTGGCGGCATACATTGCGTATGGATTGTATCTTTTTATGTCTCTGAAAAACCGTTTCATGAATTTCTCCCTATCAGATAAAAAGATTATAGTACTGCTCCATTGCCTCTTTATTGTAAGCCTCAAAATCGATATTCATAGGTTTTACTTTGCCGGCATCATATAACTCAAATCCCTTTAAAATGCCCTCTGCACTGTTTTCCACCATAGTTCCGCCGTATTTATTTATTATATCGGCAGGTCCGTCCATTTGTGTGCAAATTGTGGGTAGTCCCAGAGCGTCTGCCTCAAATAGCACAAGACCGAGCGACTCATACTTTGATGGCAGCACAAAAAGGTCACATTTCTTTATAATCGGCATAGGATTTTGAATTGAATAGATAAAGAATATGTTTTTACTGCAAGGCTTTGAGTTTGCATATGCAACCGTTTTAGCATACAGTTTGCCCACTCCACCTATAATAATAAGCTTACTGTCGGGGTTTTTCTCATTGTACTTGCAGAAAGCATCAATCAGCATATTATGCTGTTTCTCAACCGAGTATCTGCCAACGGCTATTATCTTTGTGCCTTTCTCGGCTAAAACTCCCTCTATTCCGCCCGGATGGTTAATGCTGCTGCGGGTTTCACGCTGAAACTCAATCGGCGCATTTCCCTTTTCCTTTACAATAGAGGCGTTAAACAAATTGCCTACAACGACTATATCATCTTTTCTGCCACTGATGGATGCCGTTGGCCCAATCATAGCAGGAGTTACAACGGCAACCTTATCGTAACTGCGATATGCCTTTTCAAGTGTGGGTCTGTGCTGCTTTCCTCTTGTGGAGAGTTCCTTTTTCATATCGCTGTGGACAAATATAACTTTTTTTGCATCAAACTCTAAAAGCAGAGTGGTTATATACTCATCATAACCGCTGAAATGAATTACATAGTCCATTTTCAGATGACTAAAATGTTTTTTAAAATCGCGCTGATATGCACGTTTCAGATAATGGTTTACAAAGGCGCACTTTACATTAAATCTGTAATAAAGCATAAATGCAAACGCTTCAAGAATAGTCGGCGTTATTTTACTCGAAATACCATATAGCTTTAGGCTGTCACCTACAGCATCAAGGCGCTCGGGATGGTTTGCAAATGCGCCCTGCTTAAAGGCAAAGAAGTGTTCCCTCTCATCGAGATTTATAAGGCTGAGAAGGTTTTTAAACGACGCGGTAAGTCCGTTTTGAAGCAGCGCCCCGCAATAGAAAAGCACGCGGGGTTTATTGCTTTTCTCTGCTCTCATTACCTTGCAGCAATCCTCCCCCTTTATGATGTGGGAAAGAATGTATTTTGAAGCATTAGGTCTATCATATGTGCAGAATTTCTTTGTAAATTCGCTGTAATCTATGTCTTTACTATCACGAAGTGCCTCTATGAGCTCAGTTGGAGTTTTAGTTTTAGTAAATGGAAGTTCGGAGAGTGAAAAATAAAAACCGCGCTGGGCATCATACTCATCCTCATCTGGAGCAAAAAGCACTATTTTTTTGCGAGAACAGGCAAAGTCAAAGAAAACACTTGAATAGTCTGTTACAAGCGCATCGCAGAAAGAGAGCACCTCATATGCTTCAAACTGCTCGGGAAATGCCTTTATGTGCTCAAAGCCGCTGACATCGGCATTTGCGCGAACAAGCGGATGCAGTTTTAAAAGTAAAATTTCATCAGAGGAAAGCTGCTTGTCTATTTCTAAAAGAGTGCTGCGAAGCTTATCTAAAGATTTCTGCATAGTTTCGCCCATATTCTCAGCTTTCCAAGTGGGCATATAAACAAACAGTTTTTTATCCTTAAATCCAAGCTCAGTTTTTATTTTTTCTGCATTTTCTTTTTCAAAAAGCACCGAATTTCTCGGGTATCCCTCGCAAAGAATTTCACCCTCAAAGGATGTATCAATATTATAGGACTCAAGCATTTTCTCGCGCATATAGTCATTGGGGAAAATGAGATAATCGGAAAACAAGAGGCTGCGCTGAATATTTCCCATGGTATGACGCTCAGGGATATTGTATTTTCCCATTTTCTTTAAAGGAGTGCCGTGCCATGTGTTTGTGAAAATCTGTCCCTCTTTTTTTATATATGCTCTGGGGAGCGAGGTGTCAGTAAAAATATATTTTACGCGGGCAAGCAATCTATAATATTTAAAGCTTCCCTGATCTAGCAAACGCACGCCCTTTAAATTGTAGCTCGAAATGAGCGACAATGCTCTTTTCTTTGTCTGAGGGCAAACAGAAAGGTAAATTATTTTTTTACCGTAATCCCCCCCAGCCAGCTCTTTCATAAGGTAAAAAATGTTTCCCGCTACATCAAGTCCATTTCGCGATTCAAACAGATATGTGTTCTTACGGATTTTTGACCTGTAATAAAAGTGTGCATAATAGCTTGTAAACAAGGTGGGTTTTAAGTTCTTTTTAACCTCGTCCAGAAGCTTTTTTATTTTACGCATTTAAAATACACTCTCCCAATGCTCTTTTACTGCTGTCTGCATCATTATAGGCGTTGAACCTTTTATTAAACTGCTGATATTTCTCATCGTAGCAGAAACTCTTTTCTGCCTCTCTTATCATTTTGCAAAGCTCATCATTTTTATAAACAATAGGACCGGGCAGCTCGTTCATTTCTAAGTAAAAATCGCGTAGATTATTTTTATATTCCTCGAAATCGTACATAAAGAACATTATCGGTCTTTTTAAATTTGCAAAATCAAAGAATACGCTTGAATAGTCGGTAAGCAACATATCG
>JAZOOR010000025.1:0-9031 GCA_045655125.1 Oscillospiraceae bacterium | reverse complement strand
CGCCACACCTTTTTTCTATGATATTATCCTTAATTTAACTTAAGCTATGGAGACGTACTCAAGTGGCTCAAGAGGCTCCCCTGCTAAGGGAGTAGGCTGGCTAAAACCGGTGCGAGGGTTCAAATCCCTCCGTCTCCGCCAAAAAACTGCCCACACATCTGTGTGGGCAGTTTTTTTCGTTGTATGGGAGTTGATCCCGATCACCGAAGGTGCGGGCAGACACAATGAGCGCTCGCAGTGCGAGATAAAGCGGAAGCTTTAATTATGAGATATTAGTCCTGACTTCTATACTGCTGAGGGGTTTTGCCCGTTTCTCTTTTGAAAAGACGATAAAAGTAACCTATATTCTCAAAACCAAGCGAAACTGCAATATTCTCTATTGATACATCTGAATATTTAAGTTTCCACTTAGCGTTTTCAATCTTTTTTGAATTTATGTATTTTTTAGGTGGAACGCCGAATTGCTTTTCAAACTTTTTATAAAGCACGCTCTTGGAAATGTTTACAGCCTCGCAAATATCACTTATCTCAATCATTTCCTCTAAATGCTCGTTTATATACTCCTCGGCATTCTGCAAACCTTTATCTATGTTGTGTTCAATTAAATTTTTTAGCAGTATATGTTCTGCAAGAATTATCGCAATATTAGCTATACTTTTAATTTTTTCATCGTTAAATGAAGGTAGTTGTAAATAATCTTTTTTTATTACTTCGGTGCCGATATCTAAATCAGCAACCCTTTGTATTATTTCCTCGACACCCAAATCATTCTTGATTTGTCCCAAAATAACATATGCCACAATCTTATCCGAAAAAATTATAGGAATAGACATATCGGTAAGCCCTGCGTGGCAGGTGTGTATTTCAGGTTTTCGGCTAATTTCACACCTTTTAAAAAGCTGCATATCGGATTCATAGCAGCGGGCAGAACCCGTTTTAGAGCTGTGTATATGCTCGCAAAAGCAGGTGTATCCATTCTCACTTCTGCCAATTTGATTAAATAAAGAGTCCTTTAACTCTATGCTAACTCCCGTTGTGTTATAAAAATCATTCAAAAGCTCTGTGATTTTCGCTCTGTCAAACCTTGTGTTCATATCATCGCCTCACACTAATTTTAACAACATTACACTAATTTGTCAATCGTTCGGGAAAGTTGTATAGTATTTTGAGAATTTTGGGTATTAAACTTTTTTTCATTTATATTATAATGAAATTATAACCATGATTGGAGATGATATTATGAAAGAATATGTTAATGCAACCTGGCCAAAAATCAAAACAACACGTAGATACATCAACTGCCCTAAGGCTGAAAGAATGTATACAATCTGGGCTGAAGGTAAGGTAATCTTCGGTGAGATTGTTGTAAGTGACAAGGAACATCCTTATGGTACCTGTGTTTTCTGCAGTGGAGTATGGTTTGTTCACGGCGAGGAGAACAATGCTTTTGACTTCAGAGAGTGCAAAAACATTGTTATGGAAAACGGTATCCCCGTTCATGGACTTGCACACAGCTTTTCAGGAATTGATGTTAACATTGAAACATTTTCAGATATCGGAAGAAAGCCTAACTGCTATGTCAAGGTTTCTCTTTGCAACAATTCCAAGGAGACTATTACTGACAAATTCGGATTTCTGCTACGCACCGGTCTTGAGGTTAAATTAGTAAACGGAGCTCCCGACCTTTACAACTCATATTCTCCTGATATAGCTGTATGGAAGGAGCACGAAAACACCTGGAATTATGAAAACAGCGTATTTCGCGACGGAGAAACATTTGTTTCCTGCAAAACCGATTTACCCGTAAGCTTTGATAATGGCACAGCAAACTTTGATATTGAGCTTGCCCCAAATGAAACAAAGGAAATCTATTTAGTTATCGGAAAGGGCGAAACCGTCACAGGAGATTATGACTGTGAAAAAGCCAAGGCAATCTCTTTCTGGGAGGGCGAGCTTGCAAAAATCAACAAATTACCCCAGAAACTTTTAGATGACAAGAAACTCAAGAGTATGGTTTATACACTTGCTGTTCAGATTATGCAAAATTTCTGCTATTACACAACAAGTGATTTCCTTGTTTTAAAACAGGGCGGACTTCAGAGAAGACTGTGGAACTGGGAGGCAATGTTCGGCTTAAAAGCGCTTGGCTTGATCGGTGATTTCGGAGACTACATCGAGCCTGTTCTTGATTTCTATTTCAATGAAACACAGACCGACGAAGGCGAGGTATTATGCCTTGGTATGCCTTGGGCTAACGCAACCGCCGCTTCCCTGCAATCACTTATGGATTACAGCAAGGTTGCAGGAAAAGAATTCTACGAAAAATATCGCGACAATGCTATTGCCGCATTTAACTGGATTAAGACTACCCGTGCAAAAAGCGCTACTATGGAAGGGCTTGCAGCCGGTATCTTCCCCGAGCTGCGTGGAACTGACAGTCCCTCAATATTCCAGAACTGGAGCGCAACCGATACCGCAAACCTTGATTCGCTCAGGGTTTTCTATGAAACCGCAGAGAGCTTTGGCGACAGCTTTGCCGACACTGTCAAAGCAGAATATACCGATTATCGCGACACCGCAAGAAAATATTTCAAGGAATATTCCAAATCTCTCGGTGATGCAGAAACAGCTCGTCATCCGCTGACACCCTTTGGTAACACTGAAGAGCTGCTCAAAAGCTATTCCTTTGAGGGACTTGGCTTTGCAAGATTTCAGGATATTATTGTTGATGACGAATATGAGCTTGAGCGCGTAATTAAGTTTTACATTGAAAATGACCGCTTTGCTCCCGAGCGCGGTTTGCACGCTATGAGACTCAAGGGCAGAACCGGAATAGAGCCTCACATCTGGTACACCTCAAACTCGGAGTACTATTTATTCCGCTTCTATATGCGCCACAATATGCCCGAAAAAGCTTTGGCCCAGATTGAATGTAATATAAGATATGCTATGTCAGACGAGTATTATATGGTTGAGCGCTACAGCGACAAGGATGAGTATTATGCTCCTTGGATGCCCAACGTCAGCGCAAGCGGCAGACTTATTGAAATGCTGTGCGAGTACTACAAATAATAAAATTTTTACTTGTCTTTTGTTGCACCGCTGATTTTATCGGCTTTATATGTAAGGAAGCTCCCCGAATTTTCTTCGGGGAGCTTTTTTATAGATTAAACTCACTTATCAGCATATTGTAAAATTCATTTATATATTCATTCACGCTATGCTTTTTATATACATACACCTTTCTCTTGTAGTTACCGATTTTTTTAAAAGCTACTTTTTTTGAAAATTGACCTCTCCATGAAAGCTCGGGAATAATTGATACGCCAAGTCCCAATTCTATACATTCTCTAATATAAAATGGATCCTCACTTTGCAAAACTATATTTGGCTCAAAGCCTAAATCATTACATATTTTTTTTGTGCTTTCATAAATACTGGTTCCGCTGCACATTGTAATAAAAGGTAGTTTTTCAATAACATTTGCAATCATTTCATCATCAAAAGAATAAACCGTTTTATTGTATGCCAGAAGCAGTTCCTCCTCTGCTGCCTGAGCTTTTATGTGTGAACAAAGCTGCTTGTCCGTTACTATTATATCAAATTCATCCGAAGCATCAGAAGTGTTATGAGTAGTCACAAAGTTAATCTCAGAATGTTTTCTTCTGAACCTTTCAATTATATCCATGACAACACGGCGATTAATGTGTATGTTTATTTTAATTACTTTGGACTGCGGCTTATTATTAAGCAATCGCTCTGCGTTTTCAAGCAAATCCAATGAAGCTTTAACATTTTTATAAAAAATCAATCCTGATTTGTTAAGTTTTATTCTGTTAGCACTTCTATCAAAAAGAGGTGTTTTAAGCTCGGTTTCAAGTCGCTTTATACTCTGCGAAATATTAGATGTCGGGACCATATATTTCTTTGCAGTTTTGGAGAAATTTTGTGTCTGAGCCGCATCACAAAAATATCTCAGTTGTAGTAATTCCAAAATAACACTCCCTCTCTTTTATCAATATTATCACAAGTTACTTTAACTTTCAAGTTATAGTTGTATAATTTATTTAATACTTTACAATATAGTAGCTTACATGATATAATTTTTAAAAAAAGGAGGCTTTAATTATGTCAGAAATTTTAGAGGTTATTATGATAGTAAGCTTTGGTGCATCCTGGCCGCTTAATGTTATAAAATCCTACAAATCAAGAACAGCCAAAGGAAAAAGTCCCGCATTTCTTTGCCTTGTTCTCTTTGGATATATTGCGGGCATTATTTCAAAATTTTTAAACCAGAGCTATATGGCATCATTTTCATCTAAATGGTATGTACTGTTTTTCTATATACTCAACTTTATTATGGTTGCAGCTGATCTTTGTCTTTACATAAGAAACCGTAGGCTTGACAAGAAAATTGCCAAATAAAATAATTTTACAGTTGTTAGTATGCTAAAAGCATAAAAAGCCATAACTTTTTATTTACTTTTTAAGTTTATTATGCTAACATAACTGCAAAGAGCAAACGAGAAGATAATGCCTGTGCCTGCGGGGTAAATTACAACCTTTAAAGCAAAATACAAGGTATATCTATAACGAGTTGATCTGTGAGCTTTTATACGTATATAAATTTGATAATAGTCTCACATACCGCTCGAAAAGGAGATCTAGCATTGTTTTCAGGAAATCAAATTTTAAATGAGCTTAGCACCTTTAAAGTAGCTGTAGGAAAGCCTGTTATAGTTCACACCTCTCTTAAGGCGGTTGGCGAAATCGAGGGAGGAGCAGAAACACTGCTATCCTGCCTTATAGAGTTTTTCACTCTAAGAAACGGGCTGCTGTGCATACCCACTCATACATGGGAAAAAGGCGTTTTAGACTTAAGAAAAAATGAGAGCTGCATAGGTGTTCTTCCGCGCATAGCCGCAGGGCATAAGGATGCTGTACGCACTCTGCACCCCACACATTCTATGACGGTTTTCGGTGATAAACAGAGGGTTTTATCCTTTTGTTATGGCGAAGAAAAGGTAGATACTCCTACGCACCCTGAAGGGTGCTACGGCAAGATATATAAAGAGGACGGATATGTGCTTTTAATCGGTGTGGGTCAGGATAAAAATACCTTTATTCACTGCATTGAGGAAATGCTCGGCATTTCAAAAAGGCTGACAAAAAATAAGATTGATTTTACTATCATTCACAAGGACAGTGAGTGCGAAATTCGCCCGCTATATTGGTTTTGCGACGATGAAATCGAGGATGTTTCGGTAAATTTCGGCAAGTTTGAGGCAGCGTTCAGACACCATGGTGCTATTCTTGACGGCAAAATCGGCAATGCTGAAGTGCAGCTTTGTTCAGCCGTCAAGATGAAAGAGGTTTTAGAGCTTATATACAAAAGAAACAGCGGAAAAGAGCTGCTTGCAGACGCGCAGCCATTAGACGAAAAGCTATATAAATAAAAAAGCACTCCCCACAGAGTTCTCTGTGGGGAGTGTTTTGCTTATATATTTGTCTGCTCTAAAATTTCTATGCCGTTTGACTTTAAAATTGCTTCTGCCTTTTCATCGTCATTAGTTCTTGCAACGGCGTAAGCCTTATCAACGCCTCTTGTTACAAGAGCATACATATACTCGATGTCAACATCATTTGACTCTAAAATGCTCAGCACCTTTGCAAGTCCGCCTGGGCAGTCGGGTACTGCGAATGCAGTTACCTCTCTGATGCTCGCGATGTGTCCCGCAGCATTTAAAACCTCGTTTGCTTTATCGGGATTATCAGCTATAATGCGAACAATACCGTAATCGGTAGTATCAGCAATACACATAGAGCGGAGATTTATATTTTCCCTTGCAAGCACATCTGTAATTTCGTGCAAGGTACCCTTTTTATTTTCAAGAAACACCGAAAGCTGTCTAATTGCCATAAATCTTTCCTCACTTTCTATTAGTCGTGAAGCTTGCGCTCATCTATAATGCGAACTGCTTTACCCTCGCTTCGCGCAATAGTCTTGGGTGGAACGAGGTGAACAGCCGGTCCTATACCGAGCATACTGCGAAGAGCTGCCTGAAGCAATTTTTCTTTTGCTGAAAGAGTTTTAACAGAATCGTCAAAATGCTCGGGCGGAAGCTCTACATAAATATCAAAGGTATCATTATTATTTACCCTTGAAATCTTAATCTGATAGTTAAGGGAGCAACCCTCATTTATAAGCACCGATTCAATCTGCGAGGGGAATACATTAACTCCGCGGATAATCATCATATCGTCACTTCTGCCCATAGGCTTTGACATACGAATATGAGTTCTGCCGCAGGAGCAGGGTTTGCGGGTAAGCACGCAGATATCTCTTGTGCGGTATCTCAAGAGCGGGAAAGCCTCTTTATCAAGGCAGGTGAAAACAAGCTCGCCCTTTTCTCCCTCGGGCAGAGGCTCACCTGTTTCGGGGTTTATGATTTCGGCAATAAAATGGTCCTCATTTATGTGCATACCACCCTGCTCGCTACATTCAAACGCAACACCGGGGCCTGAAATTTCGGTAAGTCCGTAAATATCATAAGCCTTAATTCCGAGATTTTTTTCAAGCTCGCGGCGGTTTTCAGCAGTCCACGGCTCAGCGCCGAAAATGCCCGCTTTAAGAGGAATTGTATCAGGGGTGTAGCCCATTTCCTTAAGCGACTCACCGAGGTATGCGGCATAAGAGGGTGTGCAGCAGAGAATGGTTGCCTTAAGGTCGGTCATAAACTGAATCTGACGGTCGGTATTACCCGATGACATAGGCAGAGTGAGGCTTCCCACCTTGTGTGAGCCGCCGTGAAGTCCTGCACCGCCGGTAAATAAGCCGTAACCATAGGCTACCTGAACGATATCCTCTTTATCTGCGCCTACTGCAACAAGCGCACGAGCACAACAATCATCCCATAGGTCAATATCATTCTGTGTGTAGTATGCTATAACTCTTTTACCCGTTGTTCCCGAGGTGGAATGAATTCTAACACAATCCTCTAAGGGAACAGCTAACATTCCATAAGGATAGCTTTCCCGAAGGTCAGATTTCTCGATAAAGGGAAGCTTATGTAAATCCTCAATACCATGGATATCCTCGGGTTTTACACCCTTTTTATCCATAAGCTCACGATAGTAGGGCACATTCTCATAAACATGCTTTACCTGCTTTACCAGCTTTTCCGATTGCAGTTTTTTTATTTGTTCAACCGGCATTGTTTCAATTTCCGGTTGATAGTACTTTCTCTTTCCCATTTTTGACGCCCTTTCTGTAATTTATTCTCTGCCGAGTCTGAAGGCCTCTTTGTTAAGTTCTACAAACTTAGGCTTAACACTCTCCTCAATAGCAGACAACCATTTATCCTCACTGATATCAAGATATTTGGAAAGTCTGCCCATAAGAACAATATTTACAGCTTTGGCTGAGCCTGCTTTGAGTGCAGGCGCGAGAGCATCTATAGAATCAACATCAATTCCCTGAGAACACAGGGTGTCAAGAGCGGTTTCAGGGTACTGAGCCGCGCCTGTGATTACAGGCATTGGGTCAATCTGCTGAGTGTTGACAATGATTTTGCCGCCCTTTTTAAGATAGGAAGCATATCTTGCCGCTTCAAGCTTTTCAAAGGAAACTATGAAATCTGCCTCACCCTTATCAATAATGGGAGAGTAAACCTTTTTTCCGCTGCGTACATATGTTACAACGCTGCCGCCGCGCTGGCTCATTCCGTGAACCTCAGAAACCTTTACATCAAGCCCCTCATTTACAAGGAGCTTACCGAGCAGTTTACTTGCTAAAAGTGAGCCCTGACCGCCGACACCGACTATCATAATATTAAGCTGCATTATCTCTCACCTCCGATAGCGCCAAAGGCACAAAGCTGACTGCATACACCACATCCGACACAGAGGGTGTTATCAACAGTTGCCTTATTATCCTTCATTGAAATTGCAGGGCATCCGATTTTCATACAAGCCTTGCAGCTGCGGCATTTTTCGCCGTCAATTTGGGCGGGAGGCTTTGCCTTTACATATTTTAATAGAGCGCAGGGGCGGCGCGAGATTATAACAGAGGGCTCATCTGCCGCGATTTCCTCGCGGACAGCCGCCTCGGTTGCCTTTAAATCATAAGGGTCAACAACGCGGACACGCGAAATTCCGAGTGCCTTACAAAGAGCCTCTAAATCAACCTTAGTGGCAGGGTCTCCCTTAATGTTGTAGCCTGTTGTGGGGTTGTGCTGATGACCTGTCATACCCGTTATGGAATTGTCAACTATAATAACGGTAGAATTAGTACCGTTATAAGCAATATTAGCAAGACCTGTCATTCCCGAGTGCATAAAGGTCGAGTCACCGATAACGCAGACAGTTTTATTTTCATTGCCGCCCGCCTTATTAAATCCGTGCACACCCGAAACACTGGCGCCCATACAAAGAACAGAGTCTATTGCATTTAAGGGGGCGGCAGAACCCAAGGTGTAGCAGCCGATATCACCGAGAACAGTAATCTTATTTTTAGAAAGAACATAGAACAGACCTCTGTGTGGGCAGCCTGCGCACATAACGGGAGGTCTGACGGGGATATTTTCAAGAGGCTCTGCAAACTCAGGCGTGGGAGCGCCGAGAGCCTCTGCAATAAGTTTCTGAGAAAACTCTCCGCAGATGGAGAAAAGGCTCTTGCCCTCTACCTTAAGCCCCAATGCTTTACAGTGATTTTCAATAACGGGGTCAAGCTCCTCGATAACTACAACGCGATCATGCTTTGCTGCAAAATCTATCAAAAGCTTTTCGGGAAGCGGGTAAACAAGGCCAAGCTTAAGCACGGAAACGCTGTCACCGAAGATCTCCTTAACGTACTGATAGCTCGTTCCCGAGGTGATAATACCTACAGACTTGTCCTCTGCCATCTCAACGCGGTTGAGCTCACAGTTCTCTGCGTATTCAGCGAGAGCCGCGCATCTCGCCTCAACAACGGGGTGCTTGCGGATAGCGTTTGCGGGAGCCATTATGTACTTTTGGGGATTCTTCTCGTATG
>JAZOOR010000024.1:0-3297 GCA_045655125.1 Oscillospiraceae bacterium | reverse complement strand
CGATCTCGGAACGGAAATGACCAATCAGTTTACGCTGTCCTGTCTTTACGACGTGATCAATCAGCGGATCAATCAAAGGCGTTGTACCGTTATCAATACCAATTTGTCCTATAAGGAGCTGGAGACGCGATATAGCGAGAGAATCACCAGCCGCCTGCTGGGTGAATACCGACCCCTGATCTTTAAGGGAACGGATGTTCGCAGACAGAAGATTAAAAAAGGATAGGAAGGGATGCCTTCCATAAAGCAGGTTTACCTGCCGAGAAAAAGCAAAAGGAGTACGAGCATTTTTGTTCGTACTCCTTTTCACTCGCCTTGCTTGCAAGGTATAGTGTGTTACACCTTATAGGTGTACTATCGGGTGGAAATGAGCCTCGCCCTGTGGGAGAAGGGGGACCGCGATAGCGGTGGATGAGGAGTTGCTTTGCGCTTATGACACCTCATCCGTCAGCCTTCGGCTGCCACCTTCCCCCGCTGGGGAAGGCTTGTTTTGTGCGCCCCGAAAGTCCATCTACTTTTCTTGACAAGCACTGCTTTTGTGGACACAAAGCAGTGCCCCGCGCGAGGCGGGGCGGGAAATTATTTAAGAAATTCTTTGATGCTTTCCAAACTCTTTGTTGCTCTCTGTGTAGAATACGGAAACTTTTCAGCTTTTTTCAAAATTTTTTCATTGGCAAAATATTCAAGACACTCTTGAATGGCTGTTGCATACAGCCGAATGTTTTTTTGAAGAGCATCAGCCAAATCTTTGCCACTTAAAACATTGCTTCTGACAAGATTGTATTCACGACACACTTCAAAGGAAGGGAGCATATCAATATAAGCTTTTGCAGTCTGCACATCTCCGAGAGTATAATAGCAGTATGCCAAATCTCGTGTTACCTTACATATAAGTTCGGAATTTTTGGAAATATTCAAAATACGTCGGTAAATATTGATTGCTTCCTGTTCGTGCTCGGGATGCTCTTTAATTGTACCCCTCAAACTCCAAGCCAGCCAATACATAATATCGCAGCTTGAGGGGTACTGAATTAAAGCATTGCGAAGCATGGTAACAGCGTCAGTATATTTGTTATTATCACATAACGCTTTGGCTTTCTCGATAGTTTCAAGAATATCCTTTTCTTGTTTGGTTATATCCACCCCCAAAAGATAATCGGTAGATACTTTGAAAATATTAGCTATAATGGGGAGCATTTCAATGTCGGGATACGAAGTTCCGCACTCCCATTTGCTGATTGCTTGAGATGTAACACCAAGCATTTCTGCGACCCGCTCTTGAGTTAATTCTTGCAATTTGCGAAGTTCCTTAAAATTGTTAGAAAAACGATTGTCCATAAAAGACCTCCAGTAATTATTGTCTGAACCGGTTCTGCTTATATTATATCATAATTTCTTTCAAAGTCCAGATACAATTATTTGGATTTATTTCAACTGTTAGTTGTGTTACAAAGAAAGAATGGAGCATTTATTTTGCATTTTTAACAAAATACTGCTTTATCGCAGGAACGACAACCGTATTCTTTTGTTGTTAACCGAGAAATTCATTGATTATTTGCGGTTTTTGTGCTATAATAGAATTATGCCTTGTCCTATTGTATTTGTAATACAAGTGAAAATCCGCAATAAAAGGAGAGTAAAGATGCAAGATGTAATAGATCATTACAATAAATTGATTGATGAAAATAACGATCCCGTTCACGACCCTAAGCCGTTAAGGGCTTATATGGATAAGTGGGACGGAGAGAAATTTATTAAAAGCATGCAACTCAATAAAAGCAAATCGGTTTTGGAAATCGGAGTTGGAACAGGACGGCTTGCAATCAAGGTTGCGCCACTTTGTAAAAGTCTGTCTGGAATTGATATTTCTTCAAAAACAATACAAAGAGCGACCGAAAATTTATCTTCACATGATAATGTTAAGTTGATCTGTGATGATTTTATGTCCTTTGAATTTGTTGACAGATATGATGTGATTTATTCGTCGCTGACATTTATGCACATAGAGGATAAGCTGTCTGCGATAAAAAAGATTGCTTCTTTACTGCATGAAGAAGGACTCTTTATTTTATCCATTGACAAAAATCAAGCTGATTTTTTAGATATGGGAACAAGAAAAATAAAAATATATCCCGATCGTCCTAAGGATATACTTGAATTTATTGCGGAAGCTAAGTTGGAGCTTATAAACCAATTTGAAACAGAATATGCGTATATAACGGTTAGTAAAAAATCCTTCTCATGAGGGAGAAAGAGTACCGCGTTAGCGATGGATGGGGAGTAGAGAATGATTCCTTACAATAAAAAACTTGTTTCGAATGCAAGAACATTGCGAAAAAATATGACACCGGAAGAAAAGCACTTATGGTATGATTTCCTAAAAAGACTTCCGTTTAATGTAAGACGCCAACATAATATAGAAAATTATATTGTTGATTTTTACATAGCAGAAAAGAAAATTGTTATTGAAGTGGATGGAATACAACACACTGCGCTTGAACACCAAGAGGCGGATAAGCAAAGAGATATGGTGTTGTCCTCTTGGAATATTACTGTTTTGCGATATTCAAACGATAGCATAAGAAATAACTTTAATGCTGTTGCTTCGGATATTTTGGGAAATCTCGGCTTGGATTTTTCCGATCTGAAGCCCTTGCGATAACACCTCATCCGTCGGCTTCGCCGCCACCTTCTCCCGCTGGAGAAGGCTTGGTGTTAATCGGTTTGTTTTGCCTATGCAATAAAATTTCTGCAAATCGTTTATTTTTGAGAATTTTTGTGAAACGAAAGCTATCATCACTGCTTGTAGTTCAAAAGGTATTAACTTGTCCAAATTATTTATCCGAGCGAAGCGGAGAAATAAATAGCCTTCTCCTGAGGGAGAAGGGGGACCACGAAGTGGTGGATGAGGAGTTACTTCGCGTTAAGGATATTTTAACCGTCAGCTGACAAGCAGCTGCCGCTTTTTCAATAGAGAAGGCTTGGTGTTAATCGTTTGTTTTGCTTATCAATAAAGTTCCTGCAAATACCTTGTTTGATTTGTGGGGATTTTTTTGTGTTGTTCTCCAATAAGAACACACGATTTGGTGAGAAAGCTGTTTTTTGAAAGGATCGCTTGACAAAAAAAGGGATTTGCGGTACAATAAAGCCATGGGATTAAGTGAAAGGAAAACAGCATGAAAAAGACGGTTTATACCCTGCCGCAGGGACGGTTTTTAAAGCCCCTTCGTTTGGCGCTGGTATCCGATCTCCACGGAGGCGATCCCGCGCCCGTATTGCGGGTGTTGGAGGAGGAAA
>JAZOOR010000023.1:0-24690 GCA_045655125.1 Oscillospiraceae bacterium | reverse complement strand
ACCCACTCCCCCGTAAAGAAAAAGGTTGCCTTGGCATCGTGTTTCTTTAAAATTTCGAGCAAAACATCTGTGTCGCTGTTGCCCCAAGCCGCATCGAAGGTGAGTGCGATTTTCTTATCTTCCGTCTGCACACAGTAAATTGGCAATTTGCGCTCATTTACAGATGCAGTTATTGCATTCACTCCGTGACCTGCAAGCAGCGCGGTTACCGTAACAACTGCGGCTACAATTAGGGCAATAAGCCCCTCGCGTTTTCCAAAAACAATCCATTTCATACAAAGCACCTCTCTTATATAGACTATATGCT
Source organism: Oscillospiraceae bacterium (assembly GCA_045655125.1). Taxonomy (GTDB): domain Bacteria; phylum Bacillota; class Clostridia; order Oscillospirales; family Ruminococcaceae; genus SIG578. The sequence goes on along the minus strand of JAZOOR010000023.1, from coordinate 24,383 downwards.
TCCCAGTAAGTTTTTATGGAAAGTTTTTTAATTTTGCAAACAAAATTTTGGTGTTTTGCATAATATGAGGTTAGATGCCCCGCCAAAATCCTCCGTTTTAAAAATTCGCAGGCGGTGCGGGGCGGTGGGACGGCTGCGCCCTGAAAATCGCTGCCCCGCATTGAGCCGTCTGCTTTATATATAGTCCCCCTCTTTTAAAAAGAGGGGGATTTTTGCGCCTTGAAAGAGAGAGGAAACTATGCTACAATAAGGAAAAGAAAAATAAAGGAACTGATTTTATGGATATTAAAGAAATTATTAAAGGTATTACAATTAGAGATGTAAAAACGGGCGACGAGGCTCTCGTAAACGAGTTTTTTGATACTATGGGCGGCGAAACAAGGGCGCTCTTTAACCGCCGCGACTATAATCGCAAGGGAGTACTTAAATTCTGCCAAAAGGGTGATGATACGCGGCATTATTTTATGGCAGAGTTTGAGGGAAAGATGGCAGGATATGTATTTTTCTTAGATTACAACACCTCTATCCCTACAATGGGGATTGCGATACGCGATGACCTGAGAGGTCTGCATCTTGGAAAAGAGCTTATCACCTACGCGCAAAGTAAGGCAAAGGCTGACGGCAAAGGCGGGCTTATGCTGACTACCCACGTTGCAAACATCCGTGCGCAATCTCTATACGAAACTATGGGCTTTGTTAATATGGGACTTTGCAAAAATGGAAGCGAGCTATTTTATTTATGGAGATTTACCTGCTAATATCCCTCCACCGCCACAAGCGGCGGTCCCCCTCCCTTTAGGCAAGGGAGGCATAACGCATAAAAGCACCCCGAGGCTTAGCCTCGGGGTGCTTAATTTTTGGTGTGTTATTTACGAATAAAATTATTCGTTGATAGCAGTAACAACGCCGGAACCAACGGTACGTCCACCCTCACGGATAGCGAAGCGGAGACCGGGCTCGATAGCGATAGAAGTGATGAGCTCAACATCCATCTCTACGTTATCACCAGGCATGCACATCTCGGTGCCTGCGGGAAGGTTTACAACACCGGTAACGTCAGTAGTTCTGAAATAGAACTGGGGACGATAGTTGTTAAAGAAAGGAGTATGACGGCCGCCCTCTTCCTTCTTAAGAACGTAAACCTGTCCGTGGAACTTGGTGTGGGGCTTGATGGAGCCGGGCTTACAAAGAACCTGACCACGCTCGATCTCAGTTCTCTGAATACCACGGAGAAGAGTACCAATGTTGTCGCCAGCCTCAGCATAGTCGAGGAGCTTTCTGAACATCTCAACGCCGGTAACAGTGGTCTTTCTGATTTCGTCGGTCATACCAACGATCTCAACTTCCTCACCAACCTTAATCTGTCCACGCTCAACTCTACCGGTAGCAACAGTACCACGACCGGTGATAGTGAATACGTCCTCAACAGGCATAAGGAAAGGAAGGTCAGACTTTCTCTCAGGAGTAGGAATGTAAGCATCAACAGCTTCCATAAGCTCGAGAACGGGCTTGTAAGCAGGATCGTTGATGTCGTTTCCAGCTTCGAGAGCCTGAAGAGCAGAACCCTTGATGATGGGAATATCATCACCGGGGAAGTCATAGCTGGAGAGAAGATCACGGATCTCCATCTCAACGAGCTCGAGGAGCTCTTCGTCGTCAACCTGATCAGCCTTGTTCATAAATACAACGATGTAGGGAACGCCAACCTGACGAGCGAGCAGGATGTGCTCACGGGTCTGGGGCATAGGGCCGTCTGCAGCAGAAACAACGAGGATAGCACCGTCCATCTGAGCAGCACCGGTGATCATGTTTTTAACATAGTCAGCGTGTCCAGGGCAGTCAACGTGAGCATAGTGACGGTTAGGAGTCTCATACTCAACGTGAGCGGTGTTGATGGTGATTCCTCTTTCTCTCTCTTCGGGAGCCTTATCGATCATGTCATATGCCATGAACTCTGCGCTTCCCTGAATACCAAGAGTCTTGGTGATTGCAGCGGTAAGAGTGGTCTTACCATGGTCAACGTGACCAATGGTACCAATGTTAACGTGCGGTTTATTTCTTTCAAATTTTTCCTTTGCCATTTCGTTTTTCCTCCTTAAAATTAAAAGTATTTTAGTTTTAAAATAAAGGTTAACTATATTTTAGCAGTAATTTAGCAAAATATCAAGTGTTTATGCTAAACTATTCACTTTTTTTAGCTCTTGCAGTCATAATTCCTTCTGCAATAGACTTGGGAACCTCAATGTAGTGGCTGGGCTCCATAGTATACTGTCCACGACCCTGAGTTTTGGAACGCATATCGGTAGCATAACCAAACATCTCAGAAAGGGGAACGAAGGAGTTAATCTGCTGAGCGCCGATTCTGGGCTCCATGCCCTGAATCTGTCCACGGCGGGAGTTAAGGTCACCAATGACATCGCCCATGTATTCTTCAGGAACGATAACGGTTACCTTCATGATAGGCTCGAGAATAACGGGATCAGCTTTCTTCATAGCCTCTTTGAATGCCTGAGAACCGGCAATCTTAAATGCCATTTCAGAGGAGTCAACCTCGTGATAGGATCCATCATAGAGGGTTACCTTAACGTCAACAACGGGATAGCCGGCAAGAACACCTGCCTGCATAGCTCCCTGAATACCCTGATTAACAGGCTCAATATACTCTTTGGGAATAGCACCGCCGACGATCTGGTTAATAAACTCATAGCCCTTACCGGACTCATTGGGTTCAACCTTGATCTTAACGTGACCGTACTGACCTTTACCACCAGACTGACGGGCATACTTATGGTCAACATCTGCATTTCTGCGGATGGTTTCCTTATAAGCAACCTGAGGCTTACCGACGTTTGCTTCAACCTTGAATTCACGAAGAAGTCTGTCAACGATGATTTCGAGGTGAAGCTCACCCATACCTGCAATGATGGTTTGTCCGGTTTCCTCGTCAGTGTAGGTTCTGAAGGTGGGGTCTTCTTCAGCAAGCTTTGCAAGAGCAACGCCCATCTTTTCCTGACCTGCCTTAGTCTTAGGCTCGATAGCAACACGGATAACAGGATCAGGGAATTCCATTGACTCTAAGATAACGGGATTCTTCTCGTCGCAAAGAGTGTCACCTGTGGTGGTGTTTTTAAGGCCAACAGCAGCAGCGATATCACCTGCATAAACAGTGTCGATATCTTCTCTGTGGTTAGCGTGCATCTGCAGAATTCTACCGATACGCTCGTTTGAATCCTTGCAGGAGTTGTAAACGCCGGATCCTGCATTAAGCTTACCGGAGTATACACGGAAGAAGCAGAGCTTTCCGACAAAGGGGTCGGTTGCAATCTTGAATGCAAGCGCAGAGAAGGGCGCATTGTCATCAGAAGGCATTGCAACTTCTTCTTCAGTTCTGGGGTTGACACCCTTGATGTCAGGGATGTCGATGGGGGCGGGCATAAAGTCGATAATAGCATCGAGAAGCTTCTGAACGCCCTTATTCTTATAAGATGTTCCGCAACAAACGGGAACAAAGGTGTTATCAATGGTAGCCTTACGGATTACCTTTTTGATTTCCTCGACTGTGATTTCCTCACCCTCGAGGTATTTCATCATAACGTCCTCATCCAGCTCGGCAACAGCCTCAAGAAGCTGAGCTCTGTACTGGTCGGCTTTCTCTTTCATGTCAGCAGGAATATCCTCGACACGCATATCTTTACCGAGATCGTCATAATAAATATCGGCCTTCATTTCAACAAGATCGATAATGCCGCGGAAAGTATCCTCAGCGCCGATAGGCAGCTGGATAGGAACAGCGTTACATTTGAGTCGATCATGCATCATATCGACAACATTGTAGAAGTTAGCACCCATGATGTCCATCTTATTGATGTACGCCATACGGGGAACCTTGTAGTTGTCTGCCTGACGCCAAACTGTTTCAGACTGAGGCTCAACGCCACCCTTTGCACAGAAAACGGTAACAGAACCGTCCAGAACACGAAGCGAACGCTCAACCTCAACGGTAAAGTCAACGTGTCCGGGGGTGTCGATGATGTTGATGCGGTGTTTCTTATACTGTCCCTCTGAACCACTCCAATAAGCAGTGGTAGCAGCGGAAGTAATGGTGATACCGCGCTCCTGCTCCTGAACCATCCAGTCCATAGTAGCAGAACCATCGTGAGTCTCGCCGATTTTATGAGTTCTACCGGTGTAGAAAAGAATTCTTTCGGTAGTGGTAGTTTTACCGGCGTCAATGTGGGCCATTATGCCGATATTTCTTGTTAGTTCAAGGGGTATTTCTCTTGGCATATTGTCCTCCTCATTTACTATCCTAAGCTAAGCTTAGTATGAAATATTTTTTGTAAGCAAAGCCCACAATTTTACCAACGATAATGTGCAAAAGCTTTGTTAGCTTCAGCCATTTTATGAGTGTCTTCACGCTTTTTAACAGCAGCGCCGGTTCCATTGATTGCATCAATGATCTCAGCAGCAAGACGCTCTTTCATAGTCTTTTCGCTACGAGCACGGGAGTAGGTTGTGAGCCAACGCAGACCTAAAGTAAGTCTTCTGTCGGGTCTAACCTCGATGGGAACCTGATAGGTTGCACCACCGACGCGGCGAGCTTTAACCTCTAATGCAGGCATAATGTTTTCCATTGCCTTATCAAAGGATTCCAAAGCCTCGGCTCCTGTTTTCTCCTTAACGATTTCGAATGCGCCATATACGATCTTCTGAGCAACACCGCGCTTACCGTCTACCATAATATTGTTGATAAGTCTGGTAACGAGCTTGGAGTTATACATAGGATCGGGCAGAACATCTCTTTTTGCGATTCTTCCTCTTCTTGGCACTTCGCTTCCCTCCTTCACATAATGATATCATAGGTACTCGAAAGTAAATCTTCCGCTTGCCAGTCTGAAAGGCGAAATAAGATGTTCTCTTTATTTCAAGCCTTCAACACTGAAAGCATTCTTTCGGATTTTTTACTTAGAAGCACCGGCCTTGGGTTTCTTCGCTCCGTATTTAGAGCGGCCCTGCATTCTGTTTGCAACACCCTGAGTATCGAGTGTGCCGCGAATGATGTGGTAACGAACACCAGGAAGGTCTTTAACTCTTCCTCCGCGGATAAGCACAACGCTGTGTTCCTGCAGGTTATGTCCGATACCGGGAATATAGGCCGTTACTTCAGTCTGGTTTGTAAGACGTACTCTGGCAACTTTACGAAGAGCAGAGTTCGGCTTTTTCGGGGTCATAGTTCTGACCGCAGTACAAACACCACGTTTCTGAGGCGAGTTTTGGTCTGTAGCTTCTTTCTTTTTAGAGTTGTAACCCTTTAAAAGAGCAGGAGCAGTAGACTTTGTCGCAAGGGTCTCTCTTCCCTTTCTCACGAGCTGGTTAAAGGTCGGCATTAGCGCACCTCCTTACATATTTTTTCCTGCTTTGCAGGTATTTATAGCACCGCTTTAGCGGAGTTATAACGCAGTTTTAGCCGAAATTTAGACATTTCGGCACAGTTTAATATTTTAACACCTTTTGCTTATTTTGTCAAGAGATTTTATCTCTATTCCCTAAAATTTCCGCATCTGCGCTATGGCAGATGCGGAAATCTACAAATTACTCAGCTATAGCCTCTTCTACAGCTATTTCGGGCTCAGGCTGTTTCTCAACAGAAACATCGGTATAACACTGCATACCTGTTCCTGCGGGAATAAGCTTACCGATGATGACATTTTCCTTAAGACCTAAGAGAGGATCGCTCTTGCCCTTGATAGCAGCATCGGTTAAGACCTTGGTGGTCTCCTGGAATGACGCAGCGGAAAGGAAACTGTCGGTAGCGAGAGATGCCTTGGTGATACCGAGAAGCACAGCGGTGCTGGTGGCCTCTCTTGCATTCATATCGCCGTTTGCAATCTGCTCTCTGACTTCCTCATTGATAGCATCAAGCTCGCCCTTTTCAATAACAGTTCCGGGCAGCAGACCTGTTGTACCGCCATCGACAATTTTAACCTTTTTCATCATCTGGCGGATGATAACCTCGATATGCTTATCGTTGGTGTCAACACCCTGAAGTCTGTAAACCTTCTGAACCTCAGCTATAAGGTAATCTCTTACTGCATCAGCGCCCTTGATTGCCAGAACATCGTGAGGATTGATGGAGCCTTCGGTGAGAAGGTCGCCTGCTCCAACGATGTCGCCCTCTTTGACGCGCATACGAGAGCCATAAGGAATCTGATAAAGTTTCTCTTCATCGGCATTATCGCCCTCGGTAGAAAACGGCATAACACTGACAAATCTGCCCTTCTTGGTTTCCTTAATGGTAACCTTACCGGCAATCTCTGTAACAATAGCGTTGTGCTTGGGCTTTCTTGCCTCGAAGAGCTCCTCAACTCTCGGCAGACCCTGAGTAATATCCTCAGCCGATGCGATACCACCGGTGTGGAAGGTTCTCATGGTAAGCTGGGTACCGGGCTCACCGATGGACTGAGCAGCAATAATACCAACAGCCTCACCGACGGCAACCGCCTTGCCTGTTGCAAGGTTGGAGCCGTAGCACTTGGAGCAAATTCCCTGCTTAGCTTTACATTTAAGGATAGAGCGAATCTTAATCTTTTCTGCTCCCGATGCAATAATTTTTTCAGCATCGGCATCGGATATGATTTTATCCTTGCTTACTAATACCTCACCTGTTTTCTCATCGACAAAGTCCTCAACGAGATAACGGCCGACAAGACGCTCGGACAGAGGCTCTATCATTTCCTTGCCTTCCTTGATGTCGCAGATCTCGATACCCTCAGTGGTTCCGCAGTCGTGCTGACGGATGATAACCTCCTGAGAAACATCAACAAGACGGCGGGTAAGATAACCCGAGTCAGCGGTTCTCAGAGCGGTATCGGCAAGACCTTTACGAGCACCCTTAGAAGAAATGAAGTATTCAAGAACATTAAGTCCCTCACGGTAGTTAGCCTTGATAGGAATCTCAATGGTACGGCCCGAGGTGTTGGCGATAAGTCCGCGCATACCTGCGAGCTGCTTAATCTGGTTAATGCTTCCTCGAGCTCCCGAGTCCGCCATCATCCAGATGGGGTTGTACTGATTTAAGTTGGCAGAAAGTGCATCGGAAACCTGCTTAGTGGTTTCTGTCCATGTGTTAATAACAAGGTTGTAGCGTTCCTCGTTAGAGAGAAGACCTCTATCATACTGCTTTGCGATTTCGAGAATTCTCTCATCTGCCTTTGCGACAAGCTCCTTCTTCTGAGGAGGAATTTCAGCATCGCAAACAGCAACGGTAATAGCACCTCGTGTTGAATACTTAAAGCCCTGAGCCTTAATTTTATCAAGTACCTCAGAAGCGGTTGCAACGCCGTGGGTCTTAATGCAGCGGTCAACAATTTTACCAAGCTGCTTTTTATCAACCTTAAATCCGATTTCGAGATCGAACATTTTATCAGAATTGGAACGGTCAACAAAGCCGAGATCCTGAGGAATGGGGTTATTGAAGATAATTCTACCAACGGTAGCATCAATAATTCTGCTTACCTTCTTACCGCCAACCACTTTTTCAACTCTTACCTTGATAGGTGCGTGCAGACCGACAACACCCTCATTATAAGCCATAAGAGCCTCATCAAAGTCGCGGAAGCACTTACCCTCACCGGGCTCGCCCTCTTTTTCGATGGTAAGATAATATGAGCCGAGAACCATATCCTGAGTAGGAACAGAAACAGGCTTTCCATCCGAAGGCTTTAAGAGGTTGTTGGCAGCAAGCATTAAGAATCTTGCCTCTGCCTGAGCCTCAGCCGAAAGAGGAACGTGAACAGCCATCTGGTCACCGTCGAAGTCGGCGTTGTAAGCGGTACATACAAGGGGGTGAAGCTTTAATGCTCTACCCTCAACAAGCACCGGCTCAAATGCCTGAATACCGAGGCGGTGAAGTGTGGGAGCACGGTTTAAGAGAACGGGGTGCTTTTTGATAACGGTCTCGAGTGCATCCCATACCTTAGGATTTGCGCGCTCGACCATTTTCTTTGCGTTTTTGTTATTCTCAGCAGCGCCGATATCTTCAAGACGTTTCATAACAAAGGGCTTAAAGAGCTCGAGTGCCATCTCCTTAGGAAGACCGCACTGATACATTTTAAGCTCAGGACCGACAACGATAACCGAACGGCCCGAATAGTCAACACGTTTACCGAGAAGGTTCTGACGGAAACGACCCTGTTTACCCTTAAGCATATCCGAGAGAGATCTCAGAGGACGGTTGCTGGGTCCTGTTACAGGGCGACCGCGGCGGCCGTTATCAATAAGCGCATCAACAGCCTCCTGAAGCATTCTCTTTTCGTTACGCACGATAATATCAGGCGCATTGAGTTCGAGAAGCTTTTTAAGGCGATTGTTACGGTTGATAACACGACGATAAAGGTCGTTTAAGTCACTGGTGGCAAATCTTCCGCCATCGAGCTGAACCATAGGACGAATATCGGGAGGAATGACAGGAATAACATCCATAATCATCCATTCGGGGCGGTTTCCGCTCTTGCGAAATGCCTCGACAGCCTCAAGTCTCTTAAGAAGTTTAAGGCTCTTCTGACCGCTGGTCTTCTGGTTGCCGATGCGGGCAATCTCAGCCTTGATTTCTGCAGAAAGTGCCTCTAAATCAACCTCTGCTAAGAGGTGGCCTATTGCCTCTGCGCCAATTTCAGCCTTGAAAGCATCGCCGTATTTATCCTTCCACTCACGATACTGTGTTTCGGAAAGGAGCTGATATTTCTCAAGTGGAGTTTTACCCTTATCGGTTACGATATAGGAAGCAAAATAGATAACCTTTTCAAGAACGCGGGGGGACAGGTCAAGAATGAGTCCCATTCTTGAGGGTGTGCCCTTAAAGTACCAGATGTGAGAAACAGGAGCAGCAAGCTCGATGTGTCCCATTCTCTCACGGCGGACTTTAGCGCGGGTAATCTCAACGCCGCAGCGCTCGCAGACCTTGCCCTTATAGCGAAGTCTTTTATACTTACCGCAGTGACACTCCCAGTCCTTAGTTGGTCCAAAAATTCTTTCGCAGAAAAGACCGTCACGCTCAGGTTTTAAGGTTCTGTAATTTATTGTTTCAGGCTTTTTTACCTCGCCGTATGACCATTCTCGAATAGTATCCGGTGACGCAAGGCCTATTTTGATTGAGTCAAAAACATTGAATTCCATTTAACGCCCTTCTTTCTATTCTTTACAGGTCTTCACCATCGTCAAAGCTGTCATCTTCGTCTATGGAGAATTCGTCTTCCTCATCGTCGGTGCCGGTGGTACCGAAGGTATCGGTATCGGTAAGCTCTCCGACGGTCATACCATCATATGCGCCGTCATCACGATACTCGCCGACAGCGTTATCAATGGCTCCGAAGCTTAAATCCTCATCATCGAAGTTCTGCTTAAGGTCGATTTCCTCGCCCGCATTATCCAGAACCTTAACATCAAGTCCCAAAGACTGAAGCTCTTTAATAAGAACCTTAAAGGATTCGGGGATACCGGGAGTAGGAATATTCTGACCCTTGATGATGGATTCATAGGTCTTGACTCTACCGACAACGTCATCCGACTTGACGGTGAGGATTTCCTGAAGGGTGTAGGCGGCGCCATACGCCTCAAGTGCCCAAACCTCCATCTCACCGAAACGCTGACCGCCGAACTGAGCTTTACCGCCCAGAGGCTGCTGGGTAACGAGTGAGTACGGACCTGTGCTACGTGCGTGAATCTTATCATCAACAAGGTGATGGAGCTTTAAGAAGTACATATATCCGACGGTTACAGGGTTATCAAATGCATCACCTGTTCTGCCGTCGTAAAGAACGGTTTTACCGTCCTCGCGAAGTCCCGCTGCCTTGAAGCACTCGCGGATATCCTCCTCGTGTGCGCCGTCAAATACGGGGGTCATAACCTTCCAGCCGAGCTCTGCTGCGGCGCGGCCGAGGTGTACCTCGAGAACCTGACCGATATTCATTCGGGAAGGAACGCCGAGGGGGTTGAGAACGATATCAAGGGGACGACCATCAGGCAGGAAGGGCATATCCTCCTGAGGCAGAATGCGGGAAACAACACCCTTATTACCGTGACGACCTGCCATCTTATCGCCGACAGAGATTTTTCTCTTCTGAGCAATATAGCAACGGACAACCTTGTTAACTCCGGGGCTTAGCTCGTCACAGTTCTCGCGGGTAAACTCTTTAACATCAACAATGATACCGTATTCACCGTGAGGAACCTTAAGAGAGGTGTCACGGACTTCTCTTGCCTTTTCGCCGAAGATTGCGCGGAGCAGTCTTTCCTCAGCAGTAAGCTCGGTTTCTCCCTTAGGAGTTACCTTACCGACAAGGATATCGCCCGAGTGAACCTCAGCGCCGATGCGGATAATTCCGCGCTCGTCAAGGTCTTTTCTGGCATCATTTGAAACATTGGGAATATCGCTGGTAATCTCTTCGGGTCCGAGCTTTGTATCGCGGGCATCTATCTCATATTCCTCAATGTGAATAGAGGTAAAGATATCATCGCGCACTAAGCGCTCATTTAAGAGAACAGCATCCTCATAGTTATAACCCTCCCAGGTCATAAAGCCTATGAGCATATTTTTACCAAGGCTGATTTCGCCGTTACAGGTTGCAGGACCGTCAGCAATTACCTGACCTGCGGTTACCTTTTCTCCGGCATCAACAATGGGTTTCTGATTTATGCAGGTTCCCTGGTTGGAACGCAGGAACTTGATAAGCTCATATTCGTGGTCAACACCCGACTTGTCGGTAATTACAACCTTATCAGCCGAAACCGACTTGACAGTTCCATCCTCTTTAGCGAGAACAGTAACACCCGAGTCAACAGCAGCCTTGTATTCCATACCTGTACCGACAATGGGGTTCTGGGTTTTCATAAGGGGCACAGCCTGACGCTGCATGTTAGCACCCATCAGGGCACGGTTAGCATCGTCGTTCTCAAGGAAGGGAATCATAGCTGTTGCGATAGAAACAACCATCTTGGGCGAAACGTCCATATAATCTACTCTGTCGCGGTCAACCTCAGCGATTTCATCACGAACACGGGCATTAACACGGGGACGTGCAAAACGGCCCTTTTCATCAAGGGGCTCGTTAGCCTGTGCGACAACATAGTTATCTTCAACATCAGCGGTCATATAAACGACCTCTTCTGTTACAACGCCTGTTTCCTTATCAACCTTGCGGTAAGGAGCTTCAATAAATCCGTATTTATTGATACGGGAGAATGCTGCGAGATAGGAGATAAGACCGATGTTAGGTCCTTCAGGGGTCTCGATGGGGCACATTCTTCCATAGTGAGTGTAGTGAACGTCACGAACCTCGAATCCGGCTCTGTCACGAGAAAGACCGCCTGGGCCGAGAGCCGAAAGACGACGCTTATGGGTAAGCTCGGCGAGGGGGTTGGTCTGGTCCATGAACTGTGAAAGAGGAGATGAACCAAAGAATTCGCGGATTGCTGCAACAATGGGGCGGATATTGATAAGCGACTGAGGCGACAGGGTTTCCATATCCTGAGCCTGAATTGTCATCTTATCGCGGATAACCTTTTCCATTCTGGAGAAGCCAATCTTAAACTGGTTCTGAAGAAGCTCGCCGACGCTGCGAACGCGGCGGTTTCCTAAGTGGTCAATATCATCGGTGGTTCCGATTCCATCAGCTAGGCAGTTGAGGTAGTTGATAGAAGAGAAAATATCATCAACAATGATGTGCTTGGGAACAAGCTCGTCAACACGCTCGGAGAGCTGGGCGCGAATAGTTTCCTCATCAGAGGTGGCTTCGATAATCTCCTTAAAGACGGGCAGGTAAATCATCTCGTTGATGCCCATCTCTTCAAGCTCGTCCTCAGTTATATGAATGTAATCGCAAACAATGCTGCGGCGAACCATAGCATTTGAGAAAACCTTAACCTCTCTGTCCTCATGCTCGTGCTTTACGAAAACAGTGGATACACCTGCATCCTCGATTTTCTTTGCAATATCCTCACGCACAAGGGTGCCCTTTTCGCACAGGAGCTCGCCTGTGATGGGGTCGACAACATCACGGCTTAAGGTGCAGCCGCGAATTCTGCCCGAAAGAGCAAGCTTTTTATTGTATTTATAACGGCCTACGCGGGAAATCTCATATCTTCTCTTATCAAAGAAGAGACCGCTGATGTGAGCCTTTGCGCTTTCAACTGTTGGGGGCTCACCGGGACGCAGGCGGCGGTAAACCTCTTTGAGAGCCTCATCGGTATCAGCAGTTTCATCGCGGCTTAAGGTTTCGAGAATACGGACATCCTCGCCAAACACCTCAAGAATCTGCTCGCGGGAAGAAAGACCGAGAGCCTTGATGAAAACAGTGATGGGGATTTTTCTCTCTTTATCTATACGGACATAGAAAATATCACTGACATCGGTTTCATACTCAAGCCAAGCACCGCGGTTAGGGATAACGGTGGATGAAAAGAGCTTTTTACCCGATTTATCGTGCTCCATACCATAGTAGATACCGGGTGAGCGGACAAGCTGAGAAACTATGACACGCTCCGCGCCGTTAATGATAAAGGTGCCGCTGTCAGTCATAAGGGGGAATTCGCCCATAAAGACTTCCTGCTCCTTAACCTCACCTGTCTCCTTATTTAAAAGGCGGACAGTGGCGCGCATAGGGATAGCATATGTTGCATCTCTTGCCTTGCACTCGGTAATGCTGTATTTGGTCTTGTCGTCAAAGTGATAATCAATGAACTCCAAAACGAGGTTACCGTTATAATCCACAATAGTGGAATCCTCGTTAAAAACTTCCTTCAGGCCCTCTTCGAGAAACCATTTGTAGGAATTTTTCTGGACTTCGATCAAATTCGGCATATCGAGAACTTCATTTATCTTCTGAAAGTTCTTTCTGGATATTTTTCCGAATTGTGTTTCCTTGACATTCACCATCGGTTCCATCACTCCGTTCTGTATATTAAAAACACTTGCTTATAAAACTGCCCAAACGGGCTTGGATTCCTCCCCTTTTTCCGCTCTGCGCAAAGGTTTTCACCCTTTTGAAGACCGCCAATTTTCGAACAATTTTTCAATCAAAAATCGGTATTAAAGGCACAAAAATCCATTTTGATACATTTTAACATTATATCCTAATCCCATCGGCTTGTCAACCTCTTTTTTGTTGATTTTGAAATTTATTTTATAAGTTTTTTACAACACAAAAAAACCGCCTTTACATAAAAGGCGGGTTAATTTTGACTTATTTATGGAAAAGTTTTTTAGTCTGATACTGAGGCTCGCTCGTAAGGTTCATTTTAAGCTTGCGGAACACATTTCTGTCAACCTCAGAAAGAATAACGGTAGAATGGACCTCGCAGCCCGCGAGCTTTTCTGCCTGCTTTAAGGCGTGCTCTGCGGTGGGGTTGGTGGCGGCGCTTATTGCAAGGGCGATAAGCACCTCATCAAGATGCAGCCTTGGGTTGTGGTTTCCGAGCATACCTGTTTTAAGGCTCTGAATAGGCTCTATGATAATTCTCGAAATAAGGTCAATATCATCGTGAATTGAGCCGAGCACCTTTAAGGCATTGAGTACAGCCGCAGAAGCCGCGCCGAGAAGCGGCGTTGTTCTGCCTGTAACTATAGTGCCATCAGGAAGCTCGATAGCGGCGGCAGGACCATCAGTTTCCTCTGCTCTCTTTATGGCGGCGGTGACAACCTTTCTATCCGAAATCGTTACACCTGCCTGATTCATAAGTAGCTCAATCTTATAGGCAGTGTCCATTCCGACTCTGCCGAGCCTGTGGTCGCAGAGGGTTGCATAGTATCTACGGACTATCTCATCGCGCGATGCACGGCAAACCGCGTCATCATCAATTATGCAGTTGCCAGCCATATTTACGCCCATATCGGTTGGTGATTTATAAGGGCTCTGACCTGCGATTTTCTCAAAAATAGCATTGAGAACAGGGAAAATCTCAACATCTCTGTTGTAGTTGACCGCCGTTTCACCGTATGCCTCTAAATGAAAGGGGTCAATCATATTGACATCATTAAGGTCGGCAGTGGCGGCTTCATAGGCTAAATTTACAGGGTGCTTTAAGGGAAGATTCCAAATGGGGAAGGTTTCAAACTTAGCATATCCCGATTTTATTCCGCGCTTATAATCGTGGTAAAGCTGAGATAAGCAGGTTGCCATTTTGCCGCTGCCGGGGCCGGGAGCTGTTATGACAACAAGCGGGCGCTCGGTTTCGATGTAGTCATTTTTTCCATAGCCCTCATCACTTACGATGAGAGGAATATTGCTCGGATAGCCTGCAATCGAATAATGTATATATACCTTAATATTAAGTCTTTCAAGCTTTTTCTTAAATTTATCTACCACCGACTGACCTGCATACTGGGTTATAACAACGCTGCCGACATATAAGCCAATCTCACGGAAGGCATCGATAAGGCGAAGGACATCAAGGTCATAGGTGATGCCGAGGTCACCGCGGATTTTGCTTTTTTCAATATCTCCTGCACTAATAACAATAACAACCTCTGCCTGATCGGAAAGCTCCATAAGCATTTTGATTTTGCTATCGGGAGCAAAACCAGGGAGCACACGAGAGGCGTGAAAATCGTCAAACAATTTTCCGCCGAACTCAAGGTAAAGCTTGTTATCAAACTTTGCTATTCTTTCGCGAATATTCTCGGATTGCAGTTTAAGATACTTTTCGTTATCAAATCCTATTTTTTTCATCGCCCGATATCCTTTTTCTTTGTTTTTATATCCTTTATTATACGAACGATTTAGAAAAAAAGCAACAGCTTTTTTAATATTTTCGACTTTTTTCCTCACAACAGCAAAAAGAATGCAACTACTACCCGCAGCACTCTGCTACTGCAGACGCGGATAAGAGGCGTGAGTGAAACGGTAAGCTCTCTGTCATTTACTTTGAGCACCGCCACTCCCTCATTCATTCCCAAGGAGAGCGGGGTGGAAATTTTTTCAAAGCCTGCTTCTGATGTGTTTTTTTCGGTTATTATAAGCGCCGCCAGTAACGAAATAAAAACCGCCGTTAAAATCAGGGCGGTGCAAAAATACCTTACCGAGCTTTTTGTAATTCCTTTTATTTTCAATCCGCTGCATACTCCTTTAATACTTCTACAAGGCTTTTTCCTATCATTTCTCCGGAATAAACTGCCTCATCGAGTGTGTTTGCGTGTCCGCCCACCTCAACGAGTAGCGAGTTTGTAGTAAGATACATATTATATCTTCTGTGACAGACCATTGCGGCGCGGGTAAGACCGCTAAAGCTTTCCTCCATCTGCCGCTGCAGAGCCGAAGCAAATTTCATATTTTCTTTCCATTTGGGAAAGTCCATTGTGCCGTCATCTACGCCTGCAATTATCATAACCTGAGCCGCCTTTTTGCCGTCAATCACAGCGGTGGGTTTTACTCGGGTGCCGTCTGCCTGTTCTATTGCATCGCGGTGTATATCAAGGGTGACGGTTATAGACGGATACTTTTCGAGGTATTTTTTTACCACCGCGGCGCTTCGGTTATAAGCACCATTATAAGAGGGGTAGTCATACAGCTCCCTTATGTGAATTACCTGTATGCCCGCCTTTTCAAGCATCTTTACTATCTCGTCGCCAACCCTTATCATATTCTGCTTCTCGTTTGTTGTTCTTGCCGAGCTTCCCTTTTCATAATACCCTAAATCCCGCATCTCATACGACTCGGTGCTATGGGTGTGATAAATCAGCACCTGCGGCTTGTTTTCCTCTAGCTTTATTGTGGGCTTTTGTTTGAGCACCTTGAGGATTTCGTTGTTTGAAACCTTGCTTGTATTGGAAAACGCGGCATTCTCATACCATATAATTTTCGACGAGGTTTTTGAGGGGGTTATAGCATATTCCGATATTTTCCCCGCTCCCTTGGGAGCACTCACACTACTACTTAAAGTCTGTGACGAAACAGGAGCGTCTGTCTTACTGCTTTCATCGTCGGGCTGCTCAGCCTCAGCACTCGGGGAGCTGCTTGTAGTAACATCCGAATTGCCTTTAAGCGCAGAAAGCCCTACCGATATGCTGCCTTGAGGCATAGCCGCGGCTGCAGAAATTATAGTGAGCTTTTCAAAAAAACTGCTAAAGCTGTCCATTGCGCCAAGTGTTATGCATATGCAAAGTCCTAAACTTAAAATTGGTAGAGCTGTTTTGCGAAAAAGTCTTAAAAAAAGCTTTGCTCTGATTCCTCTCATTTGTTATCCTCTCCCCTTCCGCTTCTTTTATATATATGCAAAAGGGTGCAGAGGTTATCACAGGGTTAGAAAGTAAAGGTCGGAAACCGAAAGAGAGGGCTGCAAGGCTCTGCCTATGCTGAGCGCCAAAACCTTACTGACGGCGGTTATTACATTGTCTATCTCGCGAGGGGTAACCATAAGTCCTTTTAGCTTGTTTTCATCAACATAGGTTTTGCCCTCATCTGAAATAGCATCCAATGCTACCGTCCGAGCATCCACTACCGTTGGAACTCCTATTGCAATAACGGGAATTCCGATAGTCTTGTGTGAAAGCTCCGCTCTTTTATTACCTACACCCGAGCCGGGTGAAATTCCCGTGTCGCTGATCTGAACTGTGCAGCCAAGCCTGTGTGTACTGCGCGAGGCAAGGGCATCTACCGCAATAACGCAGGTGGCTCCTATATCCTTAGACACCGAGCGGATAACATCGCCGGTTTCAATACCTGTCTGTCCCATTACACCGGGGGCAAGCGCCGCAACCGCCCTGAAACTCAGTTGCGGCATTGTTTCTGCAACGTGGCGGGTAGACAGCGTTGCCTCTACAGTTTTAGGGCCTATGGCATCAGGGGTTATATTCTGATTTCCAAGTCCCGCAACCAAAACACAGCCGCTCTTGGGAATAAGCTCCCCAAGCTCTTTCGCTATAAGCTCAATTTCCTTTTCACTCTCATTTGGGTTTGTGCTGGGAAGCGGAATTTCAAGGGTTATATAGTTTCCTATGGGCTTACCGATAGCATCAGCGCCCTCACTATTTTCAATTTTAATTCTTGTTATTTTGGTTTTGCCCTCTATCTGTTCGTCAAAAGAGACGCCTTTGGGCACTCTGTCACCTATCAGCTCTCGTCTTTCCATTGCAAGATCGGTTCTGTAATTCATAATTTCACCTTTTTTAAATTTTTTTCAAAAAATGCTTGCATTTTCATTTCACTTGTGATATGATAACTTGTACTGTCGTGCAAATGCTTTAAAGCTTTGCCGAACGCGATTGTTTTATTAAAGGAGGTGTAGTGATGCCTAACATTAAATCAGCTAAGAAGAGAGTGCTTGTTTCCGAGGTAAATTATCTTCGCAACAAGGCCGTTCGCTCTAATCTCAAAACCGCTATTAAAAAGGCTGAGGCCTCTATTGCTGACAATGCTGCCGACAAGGCTGCAGTTGTAAATCAAGCGATCAAAACGATCGACAAAGCCGCTGCCAAGGGGATTCTTCATAAGAATTGCGCTGCAAGAAAGAAATCGGCTCTTATCTGTAAGCTCAACAAGGCTGGCTAATTCATTTAATTGTTTATTAAAACAGCACCTGTTTTTCAGGTGCTGTTTTTTTCTTTTGATTTAAAGATAAGTCCCATAATAAGTCCGAATATTATAGAAGCAGCTATTCCTGCCGCCGTAGCGGTAAGTCCTCCCGTCAGTACGCCCCATATTCCATAGGCATCTACTGCTCTGCGTACTCCGTCTGCTAAAAGGTAGCCAAATCCCGTGAGCGGAACTGTTGCGCCCGCTCCCGCAAACTCCGCGAGAGGTTTATACACTCCTACCGCTCCCAAAATAACTCCTGCAACAACATAAGAAACCAGAATTCTCGCAGGGGTAAGTGCGGTTTTATCTATGAAAATCTGTCCTATAAGACAAAACACGCCGCCCACAAAAAATGCTTTTAAAATATTTAAAAATATTTCCATTTTAATCCTCCGCTCTGTTTGAAAGATGAACAAGATGGGCAATTCCGGGAATACTTTCCCCTTGCTGAACGCTGACAGTTGACATAAGAGCGCCCGTCGCCATAAACAGCACATTTTTAAGGTTACCTGCCGAAATACCCCTTAAGATTTTGGAACACAGCACACTCGCGCTACAACCGCAGCCCGAGCCGCCCGAGTGAACATCCTGACTTTCCATATCGAATATCATTTTTCCGCAGTCATTGTGCCGCTCGGCTATATTTATGTTGTTATCCTTTAAAAGACGAACAAGCAAGTCGCTGCCGAGTTTTCCCAAGTCGCCCGTCAGAATAAGGTCATAGTCCGAGGGTTTGGTTTCGCTATCCCTGAAAAATGCCGCAAGGGTAGATGCCGCAGCAGGCGCCATTGCCGCGCCCATATTGTTTATATCGGTAATGCCGAGGTCCTCGATTTTTCCAAAAGTGACGGCACGGATATGCGGCATATTAGCCTCGCCCCTCCTTGAAACTACCACCGAGCCTGCCCCCGTTACAGTCCACTGCGCCGTGGGGGTGCGCTGACCGCCATAGTTTAAGGGGAAACGAAACTGCCGCTCTGCCGAGCAGAAATGCGAGGAGCTGACGGCGGCGCAGTTTTCAGCCGCACCCGAGGCGCACAGCACCGCTGCAAGTCCGAGTGACTCGGACATAGTAGAGCAAGCTCCATACAGACCTAAAAAAGCTATGCCGAAATCACGAAGTCCGTACGACGAGCTGATGCACTGATTTAAAAGGTCGCCACCCATAACATAGCCGACTTCCTCGGCGGTTATCCCCGCCTTTTGCAGTGCGCGTGACACAGCGGTGTTCTGAAGCTGAGCCTCGGCTTTTTCAAAGGTCTTTTGCCCCAAAAAACTGTCCATACATATAACATCAAAATAGTCTCTCAGCGGGCCCTCAGCCTCTTTTTTGCCCACCACAGAGGCATACCCCCGCACCACAGGCGGTTTTTCAAAAAATATGGTACTTCCCTTTTTACTTAGCATACCATCCTCCGTTTTTACTTGTTTTAATTTTCCGCTAATATTATTTGCAACAATATTTTGCATATGCAAAATAAAACAAAAACACTCCAAAGCCCTCTGCTTTGGAGTGTTAGTCTTTTATATATTCCATTATATCTTCAACCTTACAATCAAGAATCTGACAAAGGCGGTCAATAGTGACCGTTTTAACAACCGCATTGTTTTTAAGGCGGTGCAACTGAGCATTATCAACACCATAATCTTTAATAAGTTTGTATTGACTTATATTCTTTTCTTTAAGCGTCCGCCATAAAGGAGCATAGCTAATCATTTCTCTCCACCTCTCTTGTATTTATCATTAAATCAGAAAGGTTTAATATTATTTGTAAGACCTAAAATATAATCGGTTGAGGTTTTATAAAGTTTTGCAAGGCGAATTAGAACATCGGTAGGTATATCACGCACGCCGCGTTCATAGCGGCTATACTGCGACTGCTTCATATTAAGATAGTCTGCAACCTTTTGCTGAGTTAAATCGTGATCTTCTCTGAGGTCTCTTAGTCTGGGATAATAGTTCAGCATATCACACCAACTTTCATAACCATTTGGTGTTGACATAATATCACGAAAAATATATAATATTGTTGCCTTATAACCATTAGGTTATAAGAATATATTAACCAAAGGAGAACTTTTTATGAATCTTAACTATTTTAAAGACCTGCTTTTTGATGTTATTAACGAAAGCGACAAGCTGAGCGTTGTTGACATCATTTCAAACGACAAAGAGAGTACATTTATAATCGAGCTTTGGAGCGGTAAATTTCTTTTAAAATGCTCAGAGTATAAATAATCGGTAAATAAAAAGGCTTGACCTAGTCGGTCAAGCCTTTTTTGCGGGTCGATGTGGGCATCGACCCCTACATTCAAAAAAGCCTTATTGATATCGTAGGGGCGGATGCCCACATCCGCCCGTTTAATATTATTTGTAAGATTTATATCACACTAGCCTTCATCTTTTTATTTTTTCTCAAAAAGGTGGCGGAAGTAGTCACTTTGCAGAGCCAAATTACAATAGCGCATTTTATTGCGCACCTGAGTTTTTATATTCTGAACATAATTTTCAGGTACAGACTCTACACCCTCAGAGAGTACAAATTTGCCCGTTGAGGCAAAGTAGGTGCCGTAGGCGGTTTTCCAATCATAATGTGTGTTGAAAACAAGAGGCTGCGCATCAGAAAAAACATCTCGTCCGGGGAAAAGCCTTGAATCAAACTCTGTGCCGAACAGGTTAGAAAGCGTTGGCAAAATGTCAAGGCTGAAGGTGGGTGTGTCCACCACGATAGGCTCGCTCTTTTCAAGACAGCCGCACCACAATATAAGGCGCGAATGGTCTCTTTGGAAATAGTTTTCGACATTGTAGCCGTAAAGCTCTGAGAGAAGCGGCATGTTGCCTAAGCTTCCGCCCGAATCAAGACCATATGGGAAATGGTCGGCAGAGATACAAATAACGGTGTCATCTGCTATACCCTTATTTTCAAGCTCGCTGACAAGGTGCGAGAGCGCATCCTCAAGGTCAAGATTGGCGGCAAAATATCCCTTGACCGCATCGGAATAAGGCAGGTGTTGCACTCTATTCCAGTGTCTTGAGGTCATAGAATTTCCCGTACGGGTGTATCCGCTGTGACCGCTTACCGACATATAATAAATATTAAACGGCTGTTTATCAATATACGTGGGCAGGGTTCCCTCAATCATTTCTCTATCGCTCTGAGGCCACATCGACTTTACATATTTCTCCATTCCATTTCCGTAGCCCATAAATCCGTCAGAATAGCCCAAATTTGTATGGGTCAGGTGTCGGGAATAATATTTGTAGGAATTATTGTGGTATGCCTTTCCGTAATACCCAAGGCGGTCAAGCTGACTGCCTATGGTCATAAAGTTGTAGTGGTCTGCCGTGTTTTTAAAGGACATTCCACCCGCGCTAGGCAGCATACCGAATATATTCTGATATTCACCGCCCGTAGTACCTGAGCTTGCAGGCTGGTAGTAATCGGTAAACTGTATTCCGCTATTTGCAAGGCGGTAGAGAGTCGGAGTAAGCTGCGGGTTTATAAGCTCGGCAGTAAATGCCTCGGCTGTAATGAAAATTAAGTTTTTGCCTTTAAAAAGTCCCGTATATTCATTCTTTTTTGAGGCAGGAAGGCTTGATATGTAGCTATTTAGCTCCTTGATTTTACCCGTTCCCGAACTTAAATTAAGTTCCAATCTATTAAAGACCGAATCTATCGGGGGTTTGGGGGGCTTTTGCGTTTCCTCTGTTTCGGACACTGAGGAAGTTTCTGTTTTAATTACTGAAGAAGTTTCTATTTGAGGCGCAGAAGAGCTTTCGGTTTGGGCTACTGAGGATATTTCGGTTTGCGCCACTGAAGAAACTTGTGTTTCAATTCCTTCAAAGCCCTCATCATAAGACCCCAGAGCGAACTTTTTAAGCTCTAGGCCCACACTGGTGACAAGACCGAACCTTTGCATTGCCGATTGGAAGTTATACTGACTTGAAAACAGCGGCATCAGCACCGAATTTGTAAGTACAAGCACAATACTGAGAGCATAGCAAACGGCTGCACCTATGGCAGCTGTTATTCTGCGCTTTGCGCCCGAGAGCATTGCTGAGACAAGGTGTTTTGAAAATATAAGATAAAGCGCAAGCGGCAGGAAATAAAGCACAATCTTTAAAAGCCCGTCAAGGCTGAAAATAAGGGCAAGGGTTTCCTTAGTGTAGCCCGTTATGGCATCTCCTGCACCGCCAAAAATTGTGTTAAGGTCATAAAACTCTTTAAACTGACGATATACAAAATATTCAATAAGATACGGCACTGCAAGAATGCCTAGAAAGACGGCGGTTAAAACATTTATTACCTTTGTATTTTTAAAAACAGTTATCAAAATATATAAAACTGCTCCGTAGGCAAAGGAAAAAAGCGCAGTGCAAAATGTCCCTAAGTGAAAAAAACTATCCGTTGTAAACAGACGAAACAGAATTTCATAATAAAAAAACACAAGCGGCAGTATTGCCATAAACATCATCGGCTTTTTCGTTCCCGACAGAAACGCTTTAATCTTGTCCATTTTCTCCCCCTACGCGTAAATCTTTTTTATATTATACAGCATCGACACAAAAAAAGCAAATTCGACTTTCTAAAAAGAAAAGGCTTGACCGTTTCGGTCAAGCCTTTTTCATAAATCTGCTTTGTTTTGGAATGCATAAATGTATTCTTTACAATCAAAACAATGAAATTATCCAATAAATCACTCCGTAAATTACGCTGGCGGAGATGCCGTAGACAAGCACGGGGCCTGCAATGACGAACATTTTAGCGCCGAGGCCTAAGATAAGTCCCTCGGTTTTAAATTCGACGGCCGGCGAGGCAATGGAATTTGCAAATCCGGTTATGGGAACGAGTGTTCCCGCTCCCGCGTGGGTGGCAAGGTCGTCATACAATCCGAGTCCCGTAAAAAGTGCGCTTAGGAAAACGAGGGTAACCGAGCAGAGCGCGGTTGCAATCTCCTTTGAAATGCCGAGTGCAAGGTAGGTTTCGATAAGTCCCTGACCGAATGCACATATAAGTCCGCCTATTACAAATGCCCAAATGCAGTCCTTTACTATAGGCGATTTGGGGGCATACTGCTCACTCATTTTACTATACTGCTGTTTTGAGGGAAATTTCATTTACTTTTCCAGCCTTTTCTTATAATTTCGAAAATAGTTTGTTCCCAAATGCATTTTTTATGTAAAGTGAGCTGAAAATCTTTTCCTTTACAACTCTTTTGCATTTTGCTATACTTTTTATATATGATATTTGTAAAAGAGGTGAGATTTTGCGTTTAAAGGCTAAAAAGATATTGCGTGCGGTGGCGCTGCTTATCTGCACAGCGCTTTCTCTTTGCACACTTTGCTCCTGCAGCAGAGCGGGCTCGGGAAAATCGGTTAGCTGGCTGCTTAGCACAGCGCCGCGAAATCTTGACCCACAGACCGCCTCATCAGAGAGCGAACTGCTGATTATAAAAAACTGTTTTTCGGGTCTTTTTGAAAAAAATGCCGACGGCGAGATTTTTTCCTCAATGGTAAGGCATTACGCCATTTCAGAGGACGGACTTCAGTACAGCTTTTACCTTTACGATGACATTTATTGGAGCATATACGAAAAGCGCAATGTGAAGCGCTACGAACAAATCACGGCTCAGGACTTTGCTTTTGCAATAAAGAGAGTTTTTAAGGATAACCCAAACGCAGATGTTATGCGCACCCTAAAATATATAAAGAATGCCGACAAAGTTCTCGCGGGAGAGGATGCCTCAAAGCTTGGCATTTACTGCAAGGACGACAAAACTCTTATCATCTCCCTTTCTAAGAAAAATGACTCCTTGCTCGAAGCATTTTGTTCCCCCTATCTATTCCCCTGCAACGAGCAGTTTTTCAGTTCAACCTCGGGCAGATATGGGCTTTCTGCCGATACCCTTATTTTCAACGGCAACTTTCTCCTCGGCGCTTGGGGAGAATCCTCGGTAAAGCTTGTTCGCAACAGTCAGCTTGAAAATCCTGCTAATCTTAGCTCGGTTACCCTTTATCTTCCCAAAAGCACACGCGAGCATGTCGCGCTCTTAAAAGAGGGGGACATTGACGCGGCTCTGCTTACATCAGAGCAGTATGATTCCCTTTCTCCGAAGGGAAGTTTTTCTGCCAAGAAAAACACCGCAACCCTATGGGCGCTTGTTTTTAATGAGCAGCATGAACTCTGGCAAAACAAAAATCTGCGCGACGCGGTTACACTTTGCACCGATAGAGGTGTTTTAAATCCTGACAGCAACTCGCTCTTCTCTCTTACCGACAGAATTATTTCAAACACTGCTCTTTGTTTTTCTGAAAACTACCATGAGCTTACAAGTGGCGTATGCGCTCCCAGATATGACAGCGAGAGGGCTAAGAAGCTATACACTCAGGCACTTTCTGAGCTTTCACTCTCGGAAATTTACAACACCGAAATTTTAGTTCCCGACAAGGAACTTTGCAAAAAGACATTTTCGGCATTAAATCAGGTTTATCAGCGCGAGCTTTCACTATATTTTTCGCAAAGCTATCTCTCCGAGCAGGCGGTTATAAGCCGCGTTAAAAGCGGCGACTTTGCAGCGGCACTCATTGGGCTTGAAATCAGCACCGACGCACCCTCTGCATCACTTGAATATTTTGTTGATACTTCACCTATCTGCATACTGCCCATAAGTAGCGGCGGATTTTCCGATTTATTTAATACAGCTCAAAACTGCACAGACGCAGCCTCTGCTTCTGATGCCTATGCTCAGGCTGAAAGTGTACTTTACAGTTCATCACTCGTTACACCGCTTTATTTTGAAAACAGTTATTTTGTT
>JAZOOR010000022.1:0-4967 GCA_045655125.1 Oscillospiraceae bacterium | reverse complement strand
GGCGGATTTTCCGATTTATTTAATACAGCTCAAAACTGCACAGACGCAGCCTCTGCTTCTGATGCCTATGCTCAGGCTGAAAGTGTACTTTACAGTTCATCACTCGTTACACCGCTTTATTTTGAAAACAGTTATTTTGTTTTTGCGATAAACACAAGCGGATTTGTACGAGATAAATCGGGCACTGTTCTTTTCCATTCGGTAGACGTAAAATAGAATAAAAAAAGTAAAACAGCCTTCCAAATTGGAAGGCTGTTTTACTTTTAAGCGAGGGAAGAAAACTTTAAAAATATCTTTATGCCTGCTGTTTTTTAGAAACAGCGCGTACTACAAAGAGAGTTGCGATAAGCAGTGCACAGCTTACTCCCAGAACAATATAGGCATTCTGGACAAAGCCTGCAATTATGTAGCCCACAAAGGACACAGCAGCAACTGTTATTGCGTACGGAATCTGAGTTGAAACATGGCTTACATGGTCGCAGTTCGCTCCTGCCGAGGACATAATTGTGGTGTCAGAAATAGGCGAGCAATGGTCACCGCAGACAGCACCTGCAAGGCAGGCTGAAATGCCTATGATATAAAGCATTGAGGTTGGCTCAAAAATTCCTGTTACTATGGGGATAAGTATACCAAATGTACCCCAGGAGGTTCCTGTTGCAAATGCGAGAGCGCAAGCAACGAGGAAAATAATTGCAGGCAGGAAGTTTTCAAGTCCTGCGGCGGCACCTTCCATAAGTACTCCGACATATTCCTTTGCGCCGAGAAGACCTGTCATATTCTTAAGAGCAGTTGCAAAGGTTAAAATCAGAATTGCAGGAACCATTGCAATAAATCCCTTAGGAATAGAGTCCATAGCCTCTTTAACGGTAATTACCTTGCGTACAACAAGGAAAATCATAGTAAATACAACGGCAATAAGCGCGCCCCAAGGAAGACCTACTGTTGCATCGGTGTTTGAAAATGCGGTGATAAAGTTATCTCCGCTGAATATTCCGCCGACATAGACAAGGGCAAATACGCATGTTGCAATCAGCACTACAACGGGAAGTACAAGGTCTATTACCTTGCCCTTGGAATTGCCCTCTTCCTCAGTCGAATTTGCAGTTGCAGCTACTGTGAAAAGGTCTCCACCCAGTGCATTTGCTTCAAACTTTTTCATAGGTCCAAAGTCAAACTTCATAAGAGAAATTGCGACTACGAAAACAAGTGTGAGCAGCGAATAAAGGTTAAAAGGAATTGCCTTTATAAAGAGGGCTATTCCCTGTCCCTCCTCAGTGTATGAAGCGACGGCTGCTGCCCAAGAGGAAATGGGAGCAATCATACAGATGGGAGCAGCAGTTGCATCAATAAGATAAGCGAGCTTTGCGCGGCTTATCTTATGAGAGTCTGTTACAGGTCGCATAACCGAGCCAACGGTAAGGCAGTTAAAATAGTCATCAATAAAAATTAAAACTCCAAGCGCAAAGGTTGCAAGGTGTGCTCCTATGCGGGTTTTAATATGCTTCTGTGCCCATCTGCCGAATGCTGCCGAGCCTCCCGCCTTGTTGATAAGCGCAACAAGGACGCCAAGCATTACTAAGAAAATGAAGATACCCGCAGTGCCCGAAACGGCTGCAATCAAACCGTCGTTTATAATATAATCTACTGTTCCGAGTGCGCTGTAATTAGAGGCAAACAGACCTCCCGCAAGTATTCCCACAAACAGAGAGGAGTAAACCTCTTTGGTTATGAGAGCAAGGACTATTGCAATGAGCGGAGGTACGAGCGCCATAAATGTGGAATGATACCAGCTTCCCGCTACCACTCCTACGCCTCCACAGCTCTCACAAGTGGCAGCTTCCCACACGTTTTCGGTTTCGGAATATACCGCTGTGCTTCCGATACCCTCGCAGCTCTCGCAGGATACTGAGGTTGTCGTTTTCATTACAACAGCCAACACGCAAACTGCGGCAAGCGCCACGATAATGGCAATCACTTTTGCTAAAACGCCTTTTTTCATATTATTCTCCTTTCAAAATAAAAAGCCATGAACTGCAAAAAGTTCATGGCTAAATAATACAATAGTAAAACAAAACAAGCGCTTATTTTACAACCCATGATAGCTCTCCACAATTTACCTGTGACAGTCTGACGCATATTCTGCGGCAGCCCAACCGAGCTTCAAACGGGATTTCAAACTCGGTTTCGGCGGTGTTCCCTTTCGCGCGCAGGCATTTCCCAAGCCCGCACAGTACTATTGAAAACCGCGCCTCTACCATTCGGCACAAGACCGAAATATTAAAGTTTACACAAAAATACTATCATATTGTTTACAAATTGTCAACATTTTTTGCAATAAGCCGCAAATGCCGACATCAGTCGAGCTTGAGAACCGCCATAAACGCCTCTTGAGGCACCTCAACGCTACCGAGCTGGCGCATCCTCTTTTTACCCTCTTTCTGCTTTTCAAGAAGCTTTTTCTTTCGAGTGATGTCGCCGCCGTAACACTTTGCAAGAACATCCTTTCGCATTGCTTTTACGGTTTCGCGGGCTATTACCTTGCCGCCGATTGCCGCCTGAATGGGCACTTCAAAAAGCTGACGGGGAATATGCTCTTTAAGCTTTTCCGCCATTTTGCGAGCGCGTGTGTAGGCACTATCAGCGTGCACTATAAATGAAAGCGCATCAACAGTTTCACCGTTAAGGAGAATATCGAGCTTTACAAGCTTTGATGGCCTGTACTCAAGTAGCTCATAATCAAACGAGGCATAGCCGCGTGTTCTTGATTTCAGAACATCGAAAAAGTCATATATTATTTCATTGAGGGGAAGCTCATAGTGAAGCTCGGCGCGTGTTGCATCAAGATATTTCATATCCTTGAACACGCCGCGCCTCTCCTGACACAGCTCCATAATAGCGCCGATAAAATCGGTGGGGGTGTAGACACTCGCGCGCACGATAGGCTCTGCCGCCGATGCAATGGTTGCAGGGTCAGGGTAGTTGGTGGGGTTATCTATTGTTATGGTTTCGCCGCTTGTGAGCGTAATTTCATACACAACGCTGGGGGCAGTTGTGATAAGGTCTAAATTAAATTCGCGCTCAAGCCTTTCCTGAAATATTTCCATATGAAGAAGTCCTAAAAATCCGCAGCGGAAACCAAAGCCGAGCGCAAGAGAGGTTTCAGGCTCAAAGGAGAACGAAGCATCATTAAGCTGAAGCTTTTCAAGTGCATCCCGAAGGTCGCCATATTTTGCACCGTCGGCAGGATATACGCCTGAATAAACCATGGGGTTTACCTTTTTGTAGCCCGGCAGCGGCTGAGCGGCAGGGCACTCAAAGCTTGTGACGGTGTCACCGACACGGGTATCACGGACATTCTTGATGCTTGCGGTAAGGTATCCAACCTCGCCTGCGCGAAGTCCATCCTTACTGGGAACCAAATCGTTTGCTCCCATATATCCACATTCGACAACCTCAAAATCGGCACCTGTTGCCATCATTCTTATATGGTCGCCTGCTTTAAGAGTGCCGTTCATAACTCGAAGGTAAACTATTACGCCCTTGTAACTGTCATAAAACGAGTCAAAAATAAGGGCGGAAAGAGGCTCGTTTTCATCGCCCTTAGGGGCGGGAACTCC
The DNA here is from genome assembly GCA_045655125.1 of Oscillospiraceae bacterium. Classification (GTDB taxonomy): domain Bacteria; phylum Bacillota; class Clostridia; order Oscillospirales; family Ruminococcaceae; genus SIG578. Next base: position 1,350 of record JAZOOR010000022.1, on the reverse strand, counting down.
CTTTACTATCTGCTCTAAAACATCTTCTACGTTAAGGCCCTCTTTTGCTGAAATGCGAGGAGCATCCATAGCCTCAATTCCGATAACATCTTCAACCTCGCGGGCAACCCTCTCAGGATCGGCAGACTGAAGGTCGATTTTATTTATTACTGGAAGAATTTCAAGGTCGTGCTCAAGGGCAAGATAGGTGTTGGCAAGTGTCTGCGCCTCGATGCCCTGCGAGGCATCAACAACAAGCAGCGCACCCTCACAAGCGGCAAGAGAACGGGAAACCTCATAGTTAAAGTCAACGTGTCCGGGGGTGTCGATAAGGTTAAGGACATAGGTTTCGCCATCCTGCGCTGTGTAGTCAAGGCGCACGGCGCGAGCCTTTATGGTAATGCCCCTTTCCTTTTCGATATCCATATTATCTAAAAGCTGCTCACTCATATCTCGCATACTGACAGCGCTTGTAAGCTCTAAGAGCCTATCCGCCAGAGTTGATTTACCGTGGTCGATATGGGCAATTATGCAGAAATTTCTTAGCTTTTCCTTGTAATCGGGCAAAAATATCACCTCAAACAAAATCTTACCATAAAGTATAGCATTTTTTTGGGCGCGGTGCAACATTTTTTTATCTTGCGTGTGTCCCTCTTTTATGATATAATTATAAAAAAATCGGGAGATTTACAGATGATAGATTTTATAACCAATATTGCATACAGCATTGAGGATTTTTTCGCAACCTCTGCCGCTACCGCCATAGGCGCAGTTTTTCTTGGTGTTATAACTGTCCTTATTTTACTGCTTATAAAATATTTTGAACAAAACTAAGATAAAAGCCTGACGATTTCGTCAGGCTTTTATCTTTATTACACCCTTATTACAAGTGGTTACAGAAATATTACAGTTTGCATTTTTTTGGTTACAATTCGGTACAGCCGTTGATTCTGCGATAAAATGGGAATAAAATAGATGAAGAAAGCGAGAGGTGAAAAATATGCCGCAAAAGAGAATCCGAAAAACTCCCATTATCCTTAGCTGTTTGTTGTGCGCCACGGTGCTGCTGGGCGCTCTGTGCGTTTGGTCTGTTTTTAAAAACAGTTCCTGCTCACTCCTGTCGGCGGCAGATATTTCACTTTCACAGATAGAATACGCATCCATTCGGGTAAAAGACGAAAATGGCGCTCTGCAGCTTAAAAAAATCTGCTCCGAAAGCGAGATTTCCCATCTTTACAGCTGTCTTTCGCAGGTTACAGCGCACAAAAGGGTATCATTCGGGACAGACGCTGAAAACTCTATGAGCAGCATATTTTTAAAGCTCAAAGGGAAAAGCGGTCTTGTCCGCCTCTCTGGTAGCGGAAACTGTTT
>JAZOOR010000021.1:0-2550 GCA_045655125.1 Oscillospiraceae bacterium | reverse complement strand
ATCAGCGCCACTGCGCCAACCGCTGACAAAATAGCTCCTGAAACTATATTTACAAAGCAGGCGCCGACACCCAAAGCGATAACAACTGCTGACAGAATTATCCACAGAGTGCTGTTTTTCTGCGGTTTTATTGTTCCTCTTGCCGCGCCAAAGGAAAGGGCTCGGATTTCACTGAGCTTTCTTTCATCGGGAATATTGTCAATATTTAAAATGCCAAGGTCTGAAAGCTGCCTTTCAAGCTGTTCCTTCTGCTCTGCCGCTTGTTTTATATCGTTACTAAAAAGGTCAATAGCGCGGATTTGCGCGCCGATAGAGCCCATTTCGTCATCTGTGGGAAGTGAGTTCTCAAAAAGTGCACATAACTCCTTATAATCCTGAGAGTTTTCCTTTGTTCTCTCAGAGGAAAGCAGCAGATTTAACCTACTGTGCTCAGAAATGAGCTGCGCAAGCTCTGAAATTGCCTCTTTCTCAGGCAAGGCTCCCGCATATTTCTCTACTAAATCGGAAAGTTCGTTTTTAAGTTTACTTATTTTACTATTAAGGCGGTTATAATTTTGAATTTTAAGCTCTGCCGCCTCCGCGCCCTGAGCAAGCTTTAATTTTTCAGAAAGATCCCTCTTTTGCTCTTCAAGCTCATTTTGCAAAAGCCTCTGCTCAGAAATTTGCGCGGTTATTCTGTCATATTCATGCGCTTCTTTCACAAGACGCTCTATCTCGCTTCGAGCTGACTGGACCTTTCTCTCTGAAAGCTCCAGTTCTCCGTTTTTACCGCCGATAGCCTTTATGGCAGACTGTAGCCTTTGGTTTGCTTTTTCAAATTCGTCCATATCATCGGCGCTCTCGGTGACTGCGCTTATCTTGTTTCTGATGCTCGTGGGAAGTCCCTCTAAATTTATGCTCCCGTTTGAAAAAGTGCTGCGCATAAAGCCGCCCTCGTCCACCCCAAAAAGCTGCTGACCAATGTTTTCATCAAAATCACCGCTCGGCTGACCCGTTTTTGCGTCTATTAGCTCAAAGCTGTCGGCAGTTATGCTGTATCTGTCAAAGGAGCGGATAATTCTGTACTGCCTTGAGCCTGCCTCAAAGGTGAGTCTTCCGCCAAAATTTCCATCACCCCAAGGGTAATATTTAGCGCGAGCACTATTGTCTGCCGACTGATTTTTTCTCGCGGTAGGAAGCCCATAAAACATTGCCTTAATAAAGGCGGCAAGAGTGGATTTACCAAAGCCGTTTTCCTCAAAAATGCAGGTTATACCGTCACTGAAATCTATATGGTAATTTTTAAGTGTGCCAAAGGCGGAGATGGTGCAGTCAATAAGTTTCATTTTTAAAGCTCCTCCCCTCTCAGCGCACGGATACCATACATAATAACCGCCTGCTTCTCTTTCTCGGAAAGCTCACTGCCAAGAGTTTTTCTGACAAACTCACCTTTAAGAGAAATATCATTTTTATAGTCCTCGGCATTTATTTCCATACTGCTCAAATCTTCAAGTCGGGCAAAGAAAAATGTGTTCTGCAGATAGGAAAGCAGCTGCTCTGTATCCTTGTTGGTGTCAATAGTATAGCTTCCCTTTAAAATAATTTTAACCATATCGCACTCGCGCACGCCGTTTGCTGAAATCGCGCAAATGGTGGCAGAGCGAATATCCGCAAAGCTGACAAGCCCTGTGATATCAACTTCAAGCTCATACATATTTCTTATGGTAAGCCCAGTAATAAATTTAAGCTCTCGGCTCTCAGTGTCAAGCAGGCAGAACCCTTTTTTTCCGCTCTCATCAAAGCCGCGGCTTTCAAGGCAACCGCAGTAGGCATATTTTCCGCGCACATCAAGCTCGCCTGTGCTGTGCTTATGAATATGACCAAGCGCAAGGTAGTCTATATTTTTGCCTTTAAGAGACGGGAGATTTATATCGCTCTCAATATCTCCGTGCATAACCGCAATATTATAGCGCTCGGGAGAGAGTGAGAGGCTACTGTAAACAACATTTTTGTTACTGTCGTTTAAGCTGACTCCCGCAACAGTTACATCATCAAAGTCGTAGTAACTCCAGTTATCTGTGAAAATTTTAAGGTTAGATGGGGTTTCAGGCAGCAGAGAGAAGGGATTATTCTTATCGTGATTTCCGAGCAGCAGAAGAAATTCTATTTCCCCAGCGCCGCTTATAATATCAGACACTGTCTGAACTGTGCTTTGTATAACCTTTTGATGATCAAACATATCGCCTGCAATGATAACGAGCCGTACCCCCTCTTTTTTAGCAAAGGTTACGACATTATCAAACGACAAAATAAGCTCATTGCGCCTTTTTTTAGCCTTTGAGCTGTCTAAATTTGTATTCATTCTGGAATCAAGATGCAGATCGCCGATATGTACGATTTTCATTCTCTCACTGCTTTCATAAGTGTTTCATTTATTATACCGCAGATGCTAACTGTTTTCAAGAGGATTAAAACGAATAAAAGGAGAGCCGCCCGCTCCCCTTTTATTTAGGTTTATTCAAGCTCAAAGGCTCCTGTGTAAAGCTTAAAGTAGGTTCCTTTTTCCTCAAT
>JAZOOR010000020.1:0-13397 GCA_045655125.1 Oscillospiraceae bacterium | reverse complement strand
CCGTCTATATCCATAAGATATGACGAGCCAACTCCTGCTGAAAATCCTTTTTTGCTTGGCGCCGCAAATGAGGAAAAGGAAAGGCAGGATATTACAATAAGGGTTAATAAAAAAATTGTTATGATTTTCTTCATGAACTTTCTCCATTTTCATAATATACTCCTATTATACCTGTAAAACGCCATTTTGTAAATATAAAACGACATATTATATTGATATCCTTATGAGAAGCGTTTTTTATTTTGTTTATGGCATAAAGTTAGATTTGTCCTCATATTCATATACAAACGAATGTGTGGACGGAGGAAAAAAGATGACAAACAGCAGTATCTATCAGGATATAGCCACCCGCACCGGAGGGGATATTTATATCGGTGTGGTCGGACCTGTCAGAACAGGAAAATCAACCTTTATAAAAAGGTTTATGGAAACACTGGTCGTGCCTAATATTGAGAGCAGGTTTTCGCGCGACCGCGCAACCGACGAGCTGCCGCAGGCATCGGCAGGCAGAACTATTATGACAACCGAGCCGAAATTCATTCCCGAGGATGCCGCCAAGATAACCTTGGAGCAGGGCGCAGAGCTTAATGTGCGAATGATTGACTGCGTAGGATATATCGTTCCAAGCTCGCTCGGGTATATTGAAAATGAGCAGCCGAGAATGGTTATGACCCCGTGGTTTGATACTGCGGTACCCTTTAATATGGCGGCAGAGGTGGGCACACAAAAGGTTATAAACGAGCATTCCACCATAGGACTTGTGGTTACCACCGACGGAAGCTTTTCCGAAATTCCTCGCGAGGAGTATGCCGAGGTAGAGGAGCGGGTGATAAATGAACTGCGCGATATAAATAAGCCCTTTGTGGTGCTTTTAAATAGCCTCTACCCGAAGTCACAGCAAACAATGGCGCTCGCAGAGGAGCTATCGGAGAAATATGGTGTTGCGGTAATCCCTATTAGCTGCAACGAGGTCACCGAGGAGGATATCCGCAATATCCTTTCTCAGATTTTGTTTGAGTTTCCCGTTAAGGAAATCAGCCTTGAAATGCCGCTTTGGATTAACAGTCTGCCCAAGGAGCACCCCATTAAAAAAGCAGTGTTTGATGCGGTTATGAATGCTTCATCCGATGTATCCAAGATTGCCGACATAGCAAAGGCAATCCCCACCCTTTCGCAGTGTGAGTATATCGGCGGCGCAGAGGTTTCGTCTATAGATTTGGGAAAGGGAAGCGCCGTAGTTTCAGCAGATATGCCAAACGAATTGTTTTACAGAATTTTAGGCGAGCTGTCGGGACTCGATATCGCAAACGAGGGCGACCTTATGCAGCAGATGGTGGCTCTTTCAGAAATGAAGAGGGAATACGACAAGATTAAGCCTGCGCTTGACGAGGTAAAGGCAACTGGCTATGGTATAGTTATGCCACAGCTTGATGAACTGACACTTTCAGAGCCTGAAATAGTGCGTCAGGGCGGAAAGTATGGAGTGCGACTGTCGGCATCAGCGCCCTCAATCCATATGATGCGCGCCGATATCAATGCCGAGGTTTCCCCCATAGTCGGCAGCGAAAAGCAGTCCGAGGAGCTTGTTATGTATCTCTTGCGCGAGTTTGAGGAAAATCCCAAGGACATCTGGAACTCCAATATTTTTGGCAAATCTCTGCACGAGCTTATAAACGAGGGACTTCACAACAAGCTATACCGTATGCCGTCGGATGCGCGAATGAAGCTTCAGGAAACCATCGAGCGCATAATCAACGAGGGCTGCGGCGGTCTTATTTGTATTATTCTATAAGTTTAGAGTGGGAGCGGGGTGACCGCTCCCAATTTATTTTAAGAATTTTTCAAAAAAGGCTTGATTTTATAACTTAAATGTAGTAAGATACTAATACTGGCTTTGGACGATTAGCTCAGCTGGTAGAGCATTCGCTTGACGTGCGAAGGGTCAGCGGTTCGAGCCCGTTATCGTCCACCAAAAAATCGGCATTCCTTAGGGATGCCGATTTTTAAATTTCACATAATACAAGAGGGGTGAGGGAATGAAAAGCGCAATAGCATTTTTAAGAATGTTTGTTTTAAGTGCAGTTACGGGACTTTTTGTCGCGGCAGTAGCATCAGTCTACAAGCTTTGTGCTCACCACATTATTCATTTCTGTGAGAATGGTTTCTCCTTTTTAAGAGAAAATCTCTACCTTTTGCCCATTGTCTTAGCTTTGTTTTTCTTAATTTCCTTCGCGCTGCCCAAAATCTACCGCCGATTTGAAACACTAAAGGGCGGCGGAATACCCAATGCGGTTTTGGCTGCAAGAGGTAAAATAAAACTTTCTCCGGTTTTGGACAGCGTAGGTACTTTGGGTATGTCCCTTTTAACCTTTCTTTTGGGAGTGCCGCTTGGAAATGAGGGGCCTTGCGTTCAGATGGGCGCGGCGCTCGGACAAGGTGCGGCGGCTTTTGCAAAGAGCGAGAGCGAAAATAAGTATGTAGTGTCGGCAGGCGCTTGTGCGGGCTTTGCTGCCGCAACGGGCGCGCCACTCTCGGCAGTTGCATTTTGTCTTGACGAAATTAGAAGAAAGCCAAAGGCGGCTATGCTTTTTTGCACGGCGGTATCTTCACTTGTGTGTGGCGTAGCGGTGCATATTATATGTCCTTTTCTTAGGCTTGAGGCGGTGCTGCTTCCAAGGCTAAGTCTGCCTGAATTTTCTATAAAGGATATATGGATTGCCGCTTTGGTGGGACTTGTGTTCGGAGTTTTTTCGGCGCTGCTTCTGAAATTTTATGGGCTTTTGCGAGTGTTTTATAATAAGACACTCGGAAAGTTTTCTTTGCAGTACAAAATATTTGCAGTGCTTGTCCTAAGCCTCGCGGCAGGGCTTGCTTCAGAGAGCTTTATATCGACAGGTCACGGTCTTTCAGCAGAGCTGCTCTCTATGGCAAAGCCGCTTGGCTACTTAATAATAATACTTCTTGTGCGCGCATTTTTAACCCTTTCTGCAAATGCAAACGGTCTTAGCGGCGGGACATTTGTTCCGCTCATTTCACTGGGAATAACACTATCTGCAATTTTAGCGGTGACAATAGCGGTGGGGGCGGAACATTACTCGCTCATTCTTATGCTCGGAACTGTTGCCTGCGTGTCGGGACTAATGAAAATGCCACTTGTGTCTGTTTTTTTTGCACTTGAAACCTTTGCTTGTCCGCAGTACATTATGTTCATAGTAGTGTCGGCGGCAATTTCGTATGCGCTGCCCGAGCTTTTAAAGATAAGATCCATAAGCGAGGCGGTGCTTGAAGCAAACGAATAGGTAAATGAAAAATTCCCGAAGATAAAAATCTTCGGGAATTTTTTTACTTATCGCAGCAGTCGGAGCATTTTATAAAACCGTTACCCTCAATAGTTTTGATATCGAATTTAACGGGAATTCTGATTTTAACGCTTTGGGTAACAATTATGCTCAGGTTACTGCCGCAAGGCTCACATTCGCACTCTACAAACGGGTCGCCGCAGCACTCGGTTTCTATGCGACCGAGCTTTACATCGGGGCAAATCTCAAGGGGAACACTGATGTCTACAAGCTGGAATGCGTCTTTGTCGCATTTATCGTGTTTGTCGCACTTGTCGTCCTTTTCAAACTTGTCACATTTGTCGTGCGCGTAGACGTCCATCGGGGCGGTGTCGTAGGGGTTTACATTCATGGCAAAAATCTCCTTTTGTAAATTGAGGGCGGCTGCCCTTATTTTCAGCGTCATTACCATAATATGAGCAGCGCAAAAAATGTGTTACTGCCAAAGAGAGAAATTTGCGTTAATATTTTCACATAAATCACCATTTTTCGCGTTTTGCCTATTTACAAAAGAGGTGAAAATATATATAATAATTTTGTATGTGTATTTCGTACAGATAAACTGAAAGGAGTTTTAAAATATGAACTATTCATTGGAAGTTCAGCACATGTGTCCTCTTGCAAAGGGCCCCAAGCACGGCCCCGCCCCTATTCCCGAAGAGGGAAAATGGGTTCAGGCAAAAGAAATTTCGGACATTTCGGCTTACACTCACGGTGTGGGCTGGTGTGCTCCTCAGCAGGGCGCTTGCAAGCTCTCGCTGAATGTTAAAAACGGAATTATTGAGGAAGCTCTGGTTGAAACCATCGGCTGCTCGGGTATGACTCATTCTGCAGCTATGGCAGCAGAAATTCTCCCCGGCAAAACTCTCTTAGAGGCACTTAACAGTGACCTTGTTTGCGATGCTATCAACACCGCTATGCGCGAGCTGTTCCTGCAGATAGTTTACGGCCGCAGCCAGTCCGCATTTTCTGAGGATGGTCTTGTTATCGGCGCAGGCATGGAAGACCTCGGTAAAGGCGAACGTTCAATGGTTGGTACTATGTATGGTACTAAGGCAAAGGGTGTTCGTTATTTAGAGATGACCGAGGGATACTGCACAAGAATGGCTATCGACGAAAATGACGAGGTTATTGGTTACGAGTTTGTTTCTCTTGGAAAAATGACCGACTTCATTAAGAAGGGCATGGAACCCAATGAGGCTTGGGAAAAATCCAAGGGTACATACGGAAGATTTGATGAGGCGGTCAAATATATTGACCCCCGCAAAGAATAATGGAGGTGCGCTGAAATGAGTTTATTTGAAGGTTACGAAAGAAGAGTAGACAAAATCAACGCAGTTCTTAAAGAGTATGGCATTTCCTCTATCGAGGAGTGCAAGGAGATTACTCTCGCAAAGGGAATTGACTGCGACAAAATCATTCGCTCCACACAGCCTATCTGCTTTGAAAATGCTGTCTGGGCTTACACCGTAGGCTCTGCCATCGCTATCAAAATGGGCTGCGTTAAGGCTGCTGACGCCGCTGCCGCTATCGGTATCGGTCTGCAGGCATTCTGCATCAACGGCTCTGTTGCTGAAAACCGCAAGGTTGGCCTTGGCCACGGAAACCTCGGCAAAATGCTTCTTTCCGAGGAAACCGAGTGCTTCTGCTTCCTTGCAGGCCACGAGTCCTTTGCTGCTGCTGAGGGCGCTATCAAAATCGCACTCAATGCAAACAAGGTTCGTAAAAATCCCCTCAGAGTTATCTTAAATGGTCTTGGAAAGGATGCTGCTTACATCATTTCCAGAATTAACGGCTTTACCTATTGCGAAACCGAGTTCGACCCATACACAGAGGAAGTTAAGGTTACAATGGAGAAAGCATTCTCCAAGGGTCCCCGCGCTGATGTTAAGTGCTACGGCGCTGACAGCGTTCCCGAGGGCGTTGCAATTATGAAGCTTGAGAATGTTGGCGTTTCCATCACCGGTAACTCCACCAACCCCACAAGATTCCAGCACCCCGTTGCAGGCACTTACAAAAAGTGGTGCATCGAGAATGGTGTTAGCTACTTCTCTGTTGCTTCCGGCGGCGGTACAGGCAGAACTCTGCACCCCGACAATATGGCAGCAGGCCCCGCTTCCTATGGTATGACCGATACAATGGGAAGAATGCACGGCGACGCTCAGTTCGCAGGCTCTTCCTCAGTCCCTGCCCATGTTGAGATGATGGGTCTTATCGGCGCAGGTAACAACCCCATGGTTGGTATGACTGTTGCTTGTGCAGTTGCTATTGAGGAAGCAATGAAATAAGCTATAAACTATTAAACAAGCGCCTCTTAAACTGAGGCGCTTGTCTTTTTAGAGGTAACATATGAATCAGCAGCAGATAGAGAAACTTAAATATTTGCACAAGAGTCTTGTAAAGGCTTTTGATGTGAATGACTTAGAGGAATGTACAGATATACTTAAAGATGTTTTGGAGAATGTGCGAAAGGACAAGGGAGAGAATAGCGAGGTCATAGATCATTTAGAAAAAGCGGATGCCGCCATTTATGACGTGCTATATGCTTTTGAGGAATATGAAATTAGTGGCTTTTTTGCCGCAGTAGTCGGAAATAACAGCGAGCTTCGCGCTCTTTTTAAGGAAAATGTTAAGTTTGCAGATAGTCAAATATCTGAAGTTTTAAGCCGCTATATGTAAAAATAAAAAGGACTTGGAAGTTTCCAAGTCCCTTTTTGTTCGTCACGACATTTTCACTTTTCAATGATTTTTTCTTTAATAAATACTTCTAATAAGGCTACCCTATATTTTGTTCTATCCAATCGGCACAGCGCGAAGAGGCCTTTCCATCGGCCACAAAGGCTGTTTTTTTGTAAAACTCTTTCCTATCGATCTCGTATTTATCGGCATCATATTGTTCGATAGCGGCAATAAGTTCATCGTTATTATAGGCCAGAGGGAATGGAAGCTCCTCGAAATCAAAGTAAAAATTGCGATCCTTTTTATAGCTCTCGATATCATAGGCGGCGCGCAAACATAGTCTGCCGCTGAGTCCGAAATCAAACATGGATGAGGAGTAATCGGTTATCAGTATATCGCAGGAGGTAAGAAGCTCCTGCATATCGGGATATAGGGTGGCGTCAACTATGTCTTTGCTGTCGTATGCAAAAAGACCTTCTGACTGTTTTGCAATGTTAGGATGTAGGCGAATAAGTACTGTCCATTCTCCTGAAAATCGCTTTTCGCATGCATCCTTTATGCGTGTGACATCAATTTCATATGCATCAGTAGAGTTATCCGCTCTAAAGGTTGGGGCATATAGTAAAAGGCGTCTGTTTTCGGGCAGTGAGAAGGCTTTACGTACTTTTTGGGCCGTTTCGGTATTGGGATTTATGAACACATCATTGCGAGGCACACCCCAAACCGCAATCTCGCCGTCATACCAGAAGCAGCGGCGAAGGATATCACGGTCAACTTTGGCATAGGCTAAAAGCAGATCTATATTTTTAGAATCTCGTATGGCACCGTGCTCATAATTGGGAGCTAAATGGTCTAGCGCATCCTTTTCAATGCGCTTTAACGGAAATCCGTGCCAGCACTGAAGATATCTTTGTCCCTTTTTCTTGCAAAGTCGCTCGTATTTGCGAGCGTTATCAACCCAAACACGGGCGGTAGCTAAAGCGTATACTCGCTTTAGCGAATTGTGAGGACAGGGCTTTACTTGGGGCGGAAGAGTTGCTGCCTCGCGCTCGCTTTTGCAAAGCCAGATGAGCTCGGCGTCACTCCCTCTTTTTATAAGCTCCTCCGCTATTGCTTTGGAGTTGTCGGAGTATCCGCATCCGTAATAGCTAGAAAATACCACTCTATTTTTCTTGATGGGCAAGAGAGAAAAAACAGCACAGCAAAAGACATAAAGCAGTTTATTTAGCATCAAGTTCCGCTCCTTCTGGCTTTGTATACATCAGCTGGCGATATTTTACGATGACGATTATGCGATAAAGTAGTATAACAATTGAGGTGGCTGAAGCCGAGAGCGCCAGCGATATCATATTTATTTCACCTAAGCAAAAGAGTATTCCGAGTATTACAAGATGGAATACCGAGCCGACGATGGTAGAGTAATTAGCGTGTTTAGAGATACCCATAGCGGTGAGCATCGGGAACCCCAATATGTAGGTGGGTAGTGTTACAACGGCGATGGGTAGCATTGCACGAAGCACATCCCCTGCCTGTGCGAAATCGGCACCGAAGAACCATGCGCAGAATTCCCTGGAAAACATAAAAATTATCGCACAGAATACAAAGATAATGGGTTCTAAAATCAGCAATACCTTTTTGACAAGCTTAAAATCTCGATTGCGGGTCATATAGGGGTAAAGGCTATCAGCTACAGGACTAAGACCTTTTTTTCCAGCTGCTATAAGCCTATCGGCCGAGGAATAGTAACTTGTAGGTGCACCGCTGTTGGTAATAATATCGAGAATAACGGTGTTAAGCGCAGTATAGGCGGTGGTTGCGATACGCGAGAAAAAGAAAGATGCCGAAGAACGAAGTTCTCCAAAGGTATCACGTATAGAAGGCTTGCAGAAGTGAATGCCCAATTTTTTTATAACGTGAATATAGGCTTGTAGCAGTGCTACGCTGTTGCCGACAATACCAATAACCGGTATTACCCAAACATCTTCGGGCTTTTTGAGAAAGATGAATATTGAACAAGTAAAGAAGATTTTTACTATCACCGTTCTAATTGTTATTGCTGACATGCGCTCAAGACCGCGATAAAGAAAATCGGGCATCATTGAGTTGAGCGTAGAAGACACAAATGTAAGGATAAGTATAAGTTGTTTTTTCTCCCACGCGGGAATGACCTGACACAGCAATATCATTATGGTAAAGGAAAGCACTGACAGGCCAATCTTAGCAATAATGATCGAGGTAAGAATTTTTGAAAGACTTGTCGGATCATTGCGGTTTCGCGACACCTTTTCGGTGCCCGAAAGGAGAAAACCAAAATCGATAATTAGCTGAAAATATAGAATTATTGAGGACGATGCGCCAATGAACCCACCATATATATCTGCTCCGAGAACACGGGTCTCATAGGGAGCCACCAATAATGCAAGCAGATATGTTGAAAATTGGAGTATATACAGCATAACTGTATTTAGAAGAAGGGTTTTACGATCACTACAAAAGGTATTTTTAGTTTTCAACCCTGCACCTCTTTTCTGATTTGTTTTAGTTCATTATACCTATATTTTATTAAAAAAGCAATAGTGCCCCAGAATCATTTATGGAGTTTAGTAACCAGCGAGCTACTCACAATCTTGCGACACTTCTTTTCGCGCAAAGGACTAGTGAAGAAAAGGACGCATAATTTTGAGGTTTTCCTCTGTGATGTATCCATTTTTTATGGGTTTGTCAATCAGAGAACCGTCCCCTGATTGCCGTCCCCTGATTGATAACAGCGAGCTTCGCGTTCTTTTTAAGGAAAATGTGCAGTATGCGTGCAATCAAATTGCTGAAATTCTGCGCCGCAATATGCAGTAAAAAAATAAAAGGACTTGGAAGTTTCCAAGTCCTTTTTTTACTTTCTATATTCAACTATATCAGCAATATCACAGTTTAGAGCATTGCATATGCGCTCAAGAACATAGCTGTCATATCTCTTTACGGTGTTTTTATAATATTTGTCAATTACCTGATATTGAATTCCTGTTCTTTTTGAAAGCTCGTATCTCGTAATGTTGGCGACTTCAAGCGCCTTATCAATAGTTAATTTAATCATAAAGCTATTTTACACCTCTAAATATATTTTATTAGCATTTAAGCGGCGTATAGTCATGCTGTCAATTCCACACTTTTCTCTTAGTTTTATTGAAAATGTTTGTATGATAAGTTTTTATTGGGGTGATGGGTCGTTTGTGAGTCCTAAAATATAGTCGGTAGAGGTCTTATAATATTTTGCTAAAATAACAACAAACCTTGTGGGAATCTCTCTTTTGCCCGTTTCGTAGGTGCTATAAACCCTTTGGTCAATTCCCAGCAGATTTGCAGCCTCTTTTTGAACTAAATCTTTATCTTCCCTAAGATCACGAAGCCTCGGATAATACATAATAATCACCTCTGGCTTTATTCATTTATATACTCTAATATATCTTCAATGCGACAATTCAAACAGCGACATAGTTTATCTATAGTTTTTGTTTCAATATTTTCATTTGCCTTTAATCGCCGTATAGTTTTGCTATCGATTCCACATTCTTCTCTTAGTTTATAGGTTGAAAATCCCTTTTCCTTCATTGTGTCCCATAATTTGTTAAACACTATCATACATTTATCCCCCTTGACAAATATTATTATGGGGATTATAATCCTAAATATTAAGGGGATATAATCCCCATAAAATAAAAAGTATTTTTTTTATAATATCGCTATTATGTGAGAAAAGACAAAGAGGGGAAAGAAATAGAATGAGCGAATACGAAAAACCATATAAGATTTTATTTAATGCTATTACAGATGCTCTAAGGCAAGAAGATATTAAAAGAATAAAAGGAATTCTGATTTTGGCTCAGCTTGAAGCGGAGGAGGAATTTATAAGCTTTGAGGAAAGTCAGCAATAGAAAAAGGACTTGGAAATCTTCCAAGTCCTTTTTATTCTATATAGAAACAATCTTCGTTCCATTTTTTTGGATTGGTGTCAATGTAGTTCCAGATTTTAAGATAGTCCTGCTCTCCACGTATTACGTGGTCGTGAAATGAGCGTTGAAAAATTGATTTTCCTATTTCTTTTGTAACTAAAGTTTTAAATGATTTAATTATTTGTGGAATTGATTTTGTAGGGGACGATGCCCACATCGTCCCGCTGTCGATTTTTATTATCAGATGTATATGATTCGGCATAATCACATACTTCTCTATTCCAACAATGGATTTTATGTATTTTTCTATTATTATGCCGTAAGGTGACGGGACGATGTGGGCATCGTCCCCTACAATTTTACATAATAGCTTTTGCTTTTCTTTTGTGCATATCGTTATAAAATAATATCCGTTTTGGCTGTAATCATAATTTTTGAGCCTTGTCGGTTTGCGTTTTGGTAAGTCCATTTTCATCACCAAATTTATTTTAGCATAAAATGCAATATATTACAATTAAAAAGGACTTGGAAATTTCCAAGTCCTTTTTCGTTTTTGGGCGATAATTAATCCAATAGTCTTTTAATGTTTTTGTTTTTGAACAAAAAGAACACTCCGACTGCGGTGAAAATCATTTCGGGGAGCATATAAGAGCCGTTGTAGAAAAGTGACCACAAAAACGGCGAGTTGAAGGTTTCATATGTTCTGAAAAGAATAATACCCGACAGAAAATGCGAAAGAAAACGCAGGAACAGGGCGACACAAGTGCCAAGCAGAACGCCGACAGTCCCCTTTTTTCTGAATATTCCCGCAATTCCAAGAGATGTGAATGCCAGAATGTAGTCAAACATAATGCAGCCTATGAAAATGGCGGGAGTAAGCCCCCAGCTCGCGACAGCGGCAAGGTCTAAAAACATCTGAATCAGGGAATAGACAAATGCCGAGAAAAAGCCCCAGCCCATTCCGTAGTTTACAGAGAGAAAAACAATGGGCAGCATCGAGAGGAGGGTGATCGAGCCTCCAAGCGGCAGGGTGTAGACCTTAATAAGACTTAAAACTGTGGCAAGAGCTATCATTATCGCTGACACGCAAAGCCTTTTGATGTTTGATTTTTGTTGCATAAAAGATGCCTCCTTTCAAAAAAATTACCGAACGGAAAATATCCCGCTCGGTAAAGAAAGCAACTAGTATACAATCTCCCTACGGCGGTACTATCCGCATCAGGTTAAAAGGGTTCGGTTTCCCGTCTCAGCTTAAAGCAAACGCTTTACGCACCCCCGATATATTCTGTTCGGTTTAAATGATAATAGCACATTATGGAAAAAAAGTCAAGTATAGTGACTTTTTTGTTTAGACTATAAATCGTTTTGTATAATATCTTCTAAACTTTCGCGGCGCACAACGATTTTTTCGCTCTCCTCGTCCAGCATTACAACGGCAGGGCGGGGGATTCGGTTATAGTTAGAAGCCATAGAATAGTTGTATGCGCCTGTGGTGAGAACGGCGAGTAGGTCGCCTCTCTTAACGCTCTGGGGAAGTTTTACATTTTCCTGCAAAATATCTCCGCTTTCGCAGCACTTGCCCACAACCGAGCAGTTAAAATCGCAAGCTTCATGCATTTTTTCGGGCATCACTACTGTGTAGGGAGCGCCATAGAGGGCGAAACGGGGGTTGTCGCTCATTCCGCCGTCTACCGACACATAGTTTTTATATCCCTCTATGCGTTTGATGTTTCCGACGGTGTATAGGGTAAGACCCGCATCGGCAACTATGCTGCGTCCCGGCTCTAAAAGAATGGTGGGCACGGATATGTTGAGCCGCTCGCAAGCCGCCTTTATATGCTCAGCAACCTGCCTTATATTATCGGCAATATCTATATAGGGGTCGCTATCAAGATAGCGCACACCGTAGCCACCGCCGAGGTCAAGCTCTTTTGCGGTGTAGCCGAGCTTTGCTTTCATATCGGCAATAAATTCGAGCATAATGTCGGCAGACATAAAAAAGGTGTCAGAATCGAAAACCTGAGAGCCGACGTGGCAGTGAAATCCCTCTAAAGAAATGCCCTCAAGGCTCAGAGCAAGACGGGTAATTTCCTCTGCTGCTCCACCCTTTATGTTGCTTCCGAATTTGGAGTCTACCTGACCTGTCATAACAGCCTCAAAGGTGTGTGTGTCGATACCGGGGGTAATTCTCAGCAGAATCTTTTGCGTGATGGAGCGGCGCTGCGCCTCCTGTGAGATGGCGACAAGCTCTTCTGCGTGGTCAACTACAAAATAGCCGACCTCAGCGTCCATAGCAAGAGAGATTTCGCTGTCAGTTTTATTATTGCCGTGGAAATGAGCCTTCTGCATAGGAAAGCCTGCGGATTTGGCGGTGTAAATTTCTCCACAGGACACAACATCAACTCCGATGTTCTCTTCGTTTGCAATGCGGTACATTTCCTTAAATGAGCAAGCTTTGCTTGCATAGAGCAGGAGAAAATTTTCGCCGAATGCCTCTTTCATAGCGTTTACATACTGCCGTATATTGTAGCGGATACGGCTTTCGTCCATAACATAAAGGGGAGTGCCGTATTCTTTTGCAAGTAGAGTGGTATCTCTTTCTGCAAAGAGGAGATGCCCCTGCTCGTTTACTTTTAAGTTATTACAAATCATATTTTAAACCTCAAGTCCCAAAGCGCGCATTTCAGAAAGCAGAACAGCCTTGTGGTCCTCTTCCATAGATGTAAGGGGCAGGCGCAAATAGTCCTCGCAATAACCGAGCGCTGCCATTGCCGCCTTTGCGGGAATGGGGTTAACCTCGCTAAACAGCGCATTTACAAGGGGAAGAAGCTTTAGCTGCAGGGCGCGGCTCTCACTAATTTTGCCTTCAAAGAAAAGGTCGCACATTCTTTGTGTTTCAGCCGGCATAACATTTGAAAGCACCGAGATAACACCCTTGCCGCCGAGGGCTAAAACGGGGAGAATCTGGTCGTCATTACCTGAATAAAGGTCAAGTCTGCCCTCGCAAAGACGGGCGGTTTCAGCAATCTGGGAAATATCTCCGCTTGCCTCTTTGATAGCCACAATATTAGGATGCTCGGAAAGCTCTCTGCAGGTTTTGGGCAGAATGTTGCAGCCTGTGCGAGAGGGAACATTGTAAAGGATAACGGGCTTTGTGGATGCATCCGCAACTGCGGTGAAGTTTGCGATAAGTCCCTTCTGGGTTGCCTTGTTGTAGTAAGGCGATACCACCAAAACAGCATCTGCGCCAGCATCACAGCAGAAGCGTGTAAGGTCAACTGCATAGGCGGTGTCATTAGAGCCTGTGCCTGCGATAATGGGCACTTTGCCCTGCGCTCTTTTTACGGCAAAGGCGACAACATCGCGGTGCTCGTCGTCCGAAAGGGTGGAGCCTTCGCCCGTAGTTCCTGCAACTACAAGCGCGGCAACGCCCGCT
>JAZOOR010000019.1:0-30341 GCA_045655125.1 Oscillospiraceae bacterium | reverse complement strand
CGTACGCGCCTGTTCCATGGCGAGATGAAGCTGGTATTTGTTGTTCATCAGATCCGGCTCGTTCATATACGAGCCGACTGTGACGGGATTTTCGGGATCGAGAGATGTGTTCCTTGGATTTACAGCGCCTATAAATTTCCGAACAGTCTCATCATCGGAAAAAACGTAGCAGTTCCGTTTTTGATGGCTTGTAAAAAAACCGTCAAACGCCACAATAACGGGAAGGCGAAGTCTTTCTGCTATTTTAATGGCACAGATGTTAAGGTCGTATACCTCTTGGGGCGAGGTGGCAAAAAGAATTATCCAGCCGCTATTGAGCGTATACATAACGTCGCTGTGGTCGCCTTTTATCGAGAGTGGACCTGAAACTGTGCGGCAGGCAATATTCAAAACCATTGGAAGTCTTGTTCCCGACTGAACGGGAAGCTGCTCTAATGCATAAAGAAGTCCGTTAGCAGAGGTGGCATTAAAAACTCTGCCGCCGCCCGCCGCCGCTCCATAGCAAATTCCTGCCGCGCTATGCTCACCCTCAGCGGGCATAAGAGCAATACTGTGCTCACCGTCAGCGCCCATAGAGTCAAGATACTCGGCTATCTGGGTTGACGGAGTGATGGGGTAATATCCCATTACGTGATAATTTATTTGTTTTGCAGCATATGCCGCAAGCTCATTTCCGCTTTCAAACAGAAGCTTTTGTTTAGCATTATTCATATTACATAAGTCCCCCGTCTACTCTTTTTTCATCCAAATAGGATTCGCTCGTTACCCATCCATCAGCACCCGCAGGCTCAAAATCAATGTTTTCAGCAATAAGATCCTTGTTGCGTACAAACCACTGTTTTTGAGGATGCTCACTCTCTTTTCCCGCCACAAGCGCTTCGGTCGGACAGACCTCAACGCAGCGCAGACACCCTTTGCAGTGGTGATAGTCAAGACCGCTGTTTACCATAGCGCTCTTTCCCTTGTACTCACCCTCTTTAAACTGAAACACCATATCGGGACAGGTGCTGTCACAAAGACCGCAATGGATACATTTTTCAAAAATAAAGAGGGGTATATATCCCTCTCTCGATGGCGAAAGGTCATTTGAAATGGTGCTGCCGATATGCACGTTTGCGCCGCCGAGCGGTGCGTTTTTGTATCCCCACTTGCTTTCCATTTCTCTATACAGCACCTTCTCAAATTTGCCGTTTGGCTCAAAATGCTCAATTTTAACATTGTCATAGCCCATCATAATGCCTTTGAGATTGTTTTCTAAGAGAGCAGGATACTTTTTACCCAGAGTGTCCGAAACCATATCCTTTACCGCGTCAATGGGGATAAACTCTGAGGCTCTCGCCACCGCGCCAAGCATAACCATATTCACTCGGCTCTTTGTTTCGAGCGCAAGAGAAAGAGCGTCAACACAGCAAACAGTACCACCATAGAGCTTTAATTCTTCCCGAAGCTCACCTGGACTCAGGCTTGTGTTCACAACGATAATGCAGTTTTCATTTAGGCCCGCCGTTACTTGTAGTGTTCTATGCAGAGCCTGATGAAACAGCACCAGAATATGCGGATGCTCAATCGGGCTGTTGTGCAGTATTTCGCGCCCGCTTTCGCTATAACGTACAAAGGACTTAACAGGCGAACCGCGCTTTTCAGAGCCATAGCTTGAAAATGCCGCGGCATTGAGCCCGAGATATTTAGCGCCAAGCTCTCCAAGCAGCTTTCCGCAAAGGTTTGCGCCGAGTCCGCCAATACTTTCAAGCCGCATTTCATAGCAGCCGTTTTGATTTACACAGGGCAAACTTACTTCACAAGTCTCACACCCGTTTTGTAGTTTTGATTGCTCTGACATACCATAACCCCTTTTTATGTTTTTATTTTTATCTTTAACTGACAAAAATAATTTATTCAAAATCAGAGCCGCGTTATATTTAAAAAGCGCAGGCGCCCTTTTGAGCCGTACTCTAAAGGACAGTAAAAAAACTGTGTAGAAAATTTCTACACAGTTTTTAATTTTGTCTTATACCGTAACAAGCAGGGAAAATGTATATCAAATTTTCCACACTTTAGGAGAACCTAAAACCCTTAACCAAACTCAAATAAAGAATTTGTGTATTCTTTATTCATTTAAATTGTCAACGGAACTTTCTACAACTTGAGGCTCTTTTTTAATCAACATTATAACATTGTATATTCCATAGGGGATATACATAAAAACACCAACATAAAAACAACAAGCAAAAGTAATAGGCCAAAGAACAGCCGCAACTATTTTAAAGGTTAAACCTCTTTTTTGAAAAAATCTCGAACTTAAAATTATGGTAGATAAGATAAGGCTAAACCCAAAGCCACCCAAAGCACCAAAAACAAAAAAGGAAGCCACTTTACTATCGTTAATTAGCGGCTGAATACTTCCTACAAAACCATAAATGACAAATCCTGATAATAATACACAAGAAGTGATTATCAAATATTCTAATCTTTTTCTTTTGCTCATAATATGTACCTCTTTATTTAGACTTTATAGTTTTGAGTGACGAGATTAACATTCTGCGAATAGCACCACAATCATTTTGCAATGCTTTATAATTTTCTTCATTCATACAATTTGTCTCAAAAAGAAGTTCTAACCAATATTCTGTTTCATAACATTCTTTTTGAGCTATTTCGAGTTTTGAAATGAAATCCTTAGTTCCTTGAGCATATTGAGCTTCGTGCAAGTTTGCTCCGATAGATGTTGCTGAGCGGAGCAACTGATTTATTAAAACGGATTCTTTATGATTTGCTTTCATATCACGGCAAATAAAAACGATTTTCTTTGCAAATTCTTTTGTTTTATCTCTTAAAGTGCTATCAGCCAAAGTTATCACCTCTAAATCCATTATACATAAAAACTGATAGTCTTTCAAGTTATATTCCGACTTTGTCGGGGTGATATTATTGCCTTACGGCAATAGTGTTATTGAAACCTTGCGGTTTCAGTGGTATTTTATTCGCCCAAATACTGCCGAAGGCAATATCACTTGGACTTTAGTCCAAATATAACTGCTTAGCAATATAACTCGCCTTAGGCGAATAAAAATGGCGTTGTATCCTTACGGGTACAACGCCTTGGGGCGCCTGTGCTTTTTAAATCAAGCCTGCAGAAATACACACCTGCAGTGTGATGATATACGCCGCACGCCTGCGGCAATGATATGCAGCCTTAAAGGCTGATGATATACCAAGCCTGTCGGCTTGGATAAAAAAATACTCATTCCGAAGAATGAGGATTTTTTGGTGCGGATGAAGGGACTTGGACCCACATGGTATTGCTACCACTAGAACCTGAATCTAGCGCGTCTGCCAGTTCCGCCACATCCGCATATATACCGTGACCTATTCACAGCACGATAGATTATAGCATAGCAAAAGCTTATGTGTCAAGGGGGAAGCTCAAATTTTAATATTTTCTGCGGGTGTTAACACCGAGCACTGCGCCCACAATCGAAGGCAGCAAACTGAGCACCGCCTTAAGCGACAGGGTGGCTCCGATATTCTCATCGGGAACAAAAATCCCCGATATAACAAGTATTACAAAAGTTATTGCGCCGACAAGCGCACCTAACACAAGCCCCTGACGGTGATGCAGTTTTCCTGATACTATACCCCCGATAAAGCTTGAAACTCCTATGATAACCATAGCAATAGGCATTATACTGCGGTGCGGAAGGTCACTCTGTGCAATAACAAAAGCGGCAATAAGGGAAAACAGAATACAGCAAACAAGCCCTACTGCAGCGCCAATCGCACTGTTTCTCAGTAGTGCCGCCGCAGGACTAAGCTGCTGTTTTACTTTACCTGTTTTCATCGATAACCATTCCCCTTTAAGCAAAAGATACAAAAAGCGCATAGAATAATCAATGCGCTTTTTTATACAGTATATGCCTGAATTTTAGCTTAAAGAACTGATTTTAAAATTACTGCTCGTCGTGAACGGTGTTGTTCTGTGCAACTGCCCAGCGAGCGATACGCACCTTGCTTCTGTCGCTGCCTGTTTCGATAACAAGGGTATCTTCCTTAAGACTGACAACGATACCGATGATACCTCCTGTGGTAACAACCTCATCGCCAATCTGAAGACCGCTTCTCATATTCTGAATTTCTTTATCTCTCTTTTTCTGGGGACGAATCATAAAGAAATAAAGAATAACAAACATAAGAACCATGGGAAGAAGCATACCGAGCATACTGCCTGCGGTAGCTCCCTGCTGTGCAGAATTAGCTCCTGTTGTTGCTGCGTCAAGTAAAAATTCCATTTTATTATACCTCCAAATAAAGTAAATTTATTATACACAATATAGATAGAATATGCAAGTGTTTTATTAAAACAAACGGCAAACAGTTTATATTCTCTTGCCTAAAATTGGCATATATTTCTGATAAAACTCCTCAAATCTGCCCTCATCGAGAGCCTTTCTTATCTCCTCCATAAGATGATTATAGAAATAAAGGTTGTGTGTGACCGCAAGGCGCATACCAAGCATTTCATTAGCCTTAAACAGATGTCTTAAATATGCCCTTGAATGTCTTTGACAGGTGGGGCAGTTGCAGTCTGGGTCAATGGGAAGCTCGTCCTCACTGTATTTGGCATTTAAAATATTCATTGTACCCTTCATTGTAAAGAGGTGTCCGTGACGGGCGTCGCGGCTTGGCATAACGCAGTCAAAAAGGTCTACTCCCAGCCTTACCGCCTCTAAAATATTCTGAGGAGTTCCAACTCCCATAAGGTAGCGGATTTTATTTTTGGGCATATACGGCTCGACTGCCGCAATAACGCGGTACATTTCCTCGGCACTCTCTCCGACGGCAAGTCCGCCTATTGCATATCCGTCTAAATCAAGCTCTGCTATCTCTTTCATATGCTGGGCGCGCAGGTCATCAAAGGTGCAGCCCTGATTTATACCAAAAAGCAGCTGATTTTTGTTAACTGTGTCGGGCAGGGAGTTGAGCCTTTTCATCTCATCCTTGCAACGCATAAGCCAGCGTGTAGTACGGGCGCAGGAAGCCTTGGCATACTCATACGGTGCAGGGTTTTCAACGCATTCATCAAAAGCCATTGCGATAGTCGAGCCTAAATTAGACTGAATTCGCATACTCTCTTCGGGTCCCATAAAAATGGGATGTCCGTCAAGGTGGGAGCGAAAATATACCCCCTCCTCCTCTATTTTTCTAAGCTTTGAAAGTGAAAAAACCTGAAATCCGCCGCTATCGGTGAGTATTGGCCCGTCAAATCCTGTGAATTTATGAAGTCCGCCGAGTTTTTTTACTAACATGTCGCCCGGGCGAAGATGCAGATGGTAGGTGTTGCAAAGCTGCACCTGACAATCTATATCTTTAAGGTCATATGCCGAAAGGGCGCCTTTTATAGCACCTGCTGTTGCAACATTCATAAATGCAGGGGTTTCTACAGTTCCGTGAACAGTTTCAAACTCGCCTCTGCGCGCTCTGCCGCTTATACTTTTTAGCTTATACATAATTTCACCTATGTTTATACGAGTGTCTGGGGATTTATCTCATTATAAAATTCGAGCTCGGTTACTTTGTATTCATCCGCAGTTTTTTCAACCATTTCACCGAAAACCTTTTCGGCATAGTACTCTTCGACAGAAAGGACATTAAAGCCATCTATGGAAACCCCTTTTTCTTTAAGATACTCGCTGTCATTTTCCATTCGATAAAGGATAAGGTAGCTGTTATTAGCATAAATCGGCTCGGAGAATTCACCGATTTTGAGGGAAGAAATATCATATCCGAATGAATTTGTAAGACTTTCGGCATGATAATGTCCAAGTAGACTGTTTTTATACTCCTCGTCGGTTTTATGCTCTTTCATAAGCTTTAAGAAGTCGCTTCCTGATTTCAACTTATCGTAAACCTTATCAATTTTTTTCTTTGCAGCTGCTTTATTTGCTTCTATCTGAGCCGTACTTAGCGCAGTATCCTCTTTGTCAACCATTTCAACAGCATAATAGATGTCAACAAGGCGGTAAAAATCCTCATTACAGCCGTCTAACGCTTCATCAGAAGTAAAAACAACCTTATTTTTTTCCTTATCTGTTCCTGCAAGAGAGGCTGACAGTGTGTTGTAAAGCTCGTTTTCAATTAAAAGCTCCTTATAAAGTTCCATGGTTAAGAAGTTCTCTTTAAGCCACTTATTAAATCCGGGGGCGCCGCCTACCTCTTCAAATGTTGATTTAATATTTCCCTCAATCGCAGAAAGCTGCTCAGATGACAAATTTACGCTGTATTTTTCTGCAATATCCCTAACGGCATAATTAAATTTTATCTGGTTTAATGTATGCTCTTTCAGGGAATTCAGGTTTTCTTTTTTTGTCCAATCAATTTTTGGAGAGCTTTCCTCGATAGATTGCTTAAAGGTTAAAAACCAATATCGGTAAAGCTCAAAGGGGACCTCTCTATCGCCTATCTTTACAACGCTCTCTACGTAAACTTCGCCGCTTTGGAGCTTTAAAACTCCGCCGCTTTTTTTGCTTTCAGCGCAGCCTGCAAAAAGCACAGCTACAACAAGCGCTACGCATAGAGCCTTTAATATTTTTAGTTTCAATTTAATACTCCCTTTCAAAAAAGGCTATTATATTTCTCCGAGGCTCAGCGCCTTTAAGTAGGCATTTATGAAACCGTCAAGATCACCGTCCATAACCGCATCAATGTTACCCATTTCAAAGCCTGTGCGATGGTCCTTTGCGAGTGTGTAGGGCATAAATACATATGACCTTATCTGTGAGCCCCATGCAATTTCCTTTTGAACACCCTTTATATCCTCAATCTTTTCAAGGTGTTCTCTCTCTTTTATTTCCATAAGCTTTGAACGGAGCATTTTCATTGCAACATCCCTGTTCTGATGCTGGCTACGCTCGTTCTGGCAAGCAACAATAATTCCCGTAGGGATATGGGTGATACGCACCGCGGATTCGGTTTTGTTAACGTGCTGACCGCCCGCTCCGCTGGCTCTGTAGGTGTCAACCTTTAAATCGTCATCGGAAATTTCGATTTCAACATCATCGGTAATCTCAGGCATAACCTCAAGAGAGGCAAAGGATGTATGTCTTCTGCCCGAGGAGTCAAAGGGGGAAACACGCACAAGGCGGTGAACTCCCGACTCGGATTTTAAAAATCCATAGGCATTGGTTCCCTCAATCAGAATAGATGCGCTCTTAATACCTGCCTCGTCACCATCCAGCATATCAAGGGTTTTTACCTTGAAGCTGTGGCGCTCTGCCCATCGGACAAACATTCTGTAAAGCATAAGCGCCCAATCCTGCGCCTCTGTGCCGCCTGCGCCTGCATGCAGGGTCAATATGGCATTGTTAGCATCATACTCACCCGACAAAAGTGTTTCAAGCTTTAAGGATTCATATGCCGAGGTAAGAGCCTCATAGCTCTGCTTTGCATCGGGGTAAAGCGAAGCATCATCATCCTCTATTGCGATTTCCAAAATGGTCTGGGCATCGTCAAACTTTTCATTCAAATCGTTATACCTGCCGATTTTGCCCTTTATATCGCTGATTTGTTTTAATACAACCTTGGAATTTTCTGTGTCATTCCAAAAGCCGTTGTCGGCTGTTTTTTCCTCTAAGGCTTTAAGCTCCTCAGATATTTTTTCAATTCCGCACGCCTCATACATTTCTTCTACCTTGGGGCGCATCGAATCAAGTTGTAGCTTCAGCTCGTCAAGTTCAAGCATATCCTAGGTTCCTTTCAGTAGGGTTTTATTTAGAGTTATTGCCCGCCCTGTATTCTTTATTCCAAAAACAAAGCAGCTTTTTAGCACATATTTCTTTTATTATATGATATTATAAGGTTAATGTAAAGAAAAAAGGCAAATTTAATTGTAAAAAAGCTGTAAAAACAGATATATCTATATGCAAAAAAGGCTTGACATTTTAACATAAATTGTATATCATAAAGTACAGGCGAAAATTTGCCGCTGTGGCGGAACAGGCAGACGCAAGGGACTTAAAATCCCTCGGTGGCAACACCGTACCGGTTCGATTCCGGTCAGCGGCACCAAAAATAAAAGGTCTACTTGGGTAGACCTTTTATTTTTGTGATTCTGTCCGCTTGTGGACACAAAACGAAGTTGCAGTAACTTTTAAATCCTTGGTACGAAAGCACATATAAAAACTTCCCCCGAGAATATCCTCGGGGAAATTTTATTTATCTCTGTTAAGATAGGCTTTTATTAGTTCCTTTTCTCCGTGATAGGACAAGCGGCAGGCGGTAAAAAAGCTTACATGCTTTTCGTAAACCTCGTCCCTTTCGTTTTCTATATCAGGGAAAGGGCCGCTGTATATTTCGTATTCTGAAAGAAGCTGACGAAGCATTTCTATAGAGTAGAATTTGCCCTCGCAAATTCTACCGCAGACCGCAGACAGAATAAAGGACGCAAACTCAACACAGGTGTAGCAGCGCGGGACAAAAACACGACGCGAGAAAAGAGCAAGAGAGGCTGACATCAGATTATAACGGCAATCTCTCTGAAAGCGGCACATCTCAGAAAGCCGCTCCTTTACGGCGCGGCACTGCTCTTTTGACATAGCAATAGCGCAAACACAGATGTCTGCCGTTTTGCCATTATGCTTATATCGGGCGGGAGTTTCCTTTACAAGCCCCCCATAAAGCGGAGCTTTTTTATAGTAGCGCGCATAGGAATACAGCCTTTTGAGCTTTGGGTCAAACGAAATGGCAACGTGGTTATATTTCTCCCGAGTCACCGTTCTTATCATGCTGCCGACCTTAAGCGGAGTTGCCGAAAAAACGACGTAAATCATTCTGTCTTGCATATTTTCCTCTCCTCTTAAAGTTATTTTAACATATTTTAGAAAAAAAGACAAGAGTAGCAGCTAATATGTTGACCTCTAAAGTAAAATTTGGTATACTTTAAAAAGATTTAACGCTCTTAAAGGAAGGGCTTAAAATGGATAGTTTAAAACCTACAAATTGTTCTCTTTGCCCCCGCCGCTGCAGCGCTGACAGGGAAAACTCCGTTGGCTTTTGCGGCGTAAGGAATAAAATAACCGTCGCTCACGCCTCGCTGCATCTGTGGGAAGAGCCGTGCATAAGCGGAAAAAACGGTGCGGGCACTGTTTTCTTTTCGGGTTGCAATCTCGGCTGTGTTTACTGCCAGAATTACAAAATAAGCCGCGGCGGATTTGGGAAAGAGGTTACCGCCTCAGAGCTTCGGTGCATTTTTAAAAAGCTTATTGATAAGGGTGCACACAACATAGAGTTAGTTACACCGACGCATTTTATCCCCCAGCTTACAAAGGCGCTCACTCCCCGTCTGCCCGTGCCTGTTATATACAACAGCGGTGGATATGAAACTGCCGAAAGCCTAAAGCTTTTAGATGGGCTGATTGATATTTATATGCCCGATATGAAATACTCCATTTCCCGCGTAGCCAAAAAATACAGCCTCGCCGAAGATTATCCCGAAATAAATACCCTTGCGATAGAGGAAATGTACCGTCAGGTTGGGGACTGTTCTTTTGGCTCTGACGGACTCTTAAAAAAAGGCGTTTTGGTGCGCCACCTGATTTTGCCTAATAATCTACTTAATACAAAGGATGTTATAAAAAAATATGCCGAGCTCTCGCGCGGGCGAAAAATGCTGTTTAGTCTGATGGCACAGTACACTCCTTGCGAGAATAGTGATGTCAGTCTTTATCCCGAGCTTTCGCGGCCTCTTTTCAAAAAAGAGCTTGACAGCGCCCTGAGACACATTGAAAAATTCCCAGAAATTGAGGGGTACACACAGTCGCTTTCCTCTTTTGGAAAAAAATTTATTCCCGATTTTGATTTAAGCGGAATATAAAAAGCGCAAGAGCCTTGGCTCCTGCGCTTTGTAAAAGCTTAGTATCCTCTGTGGTCTGAGAGCGAATCGTCGTAATAAATCCAATCGCGCACAGAAAGCTCGCGGTATTCATCTGCACTGTCACGAACATACACCTTTTCAATGCCTGCATTGATTATCATACGCTTACACATTGAGCAAGGCTCAGCACCGCGGGTTATTTCTCCGCTTTCAACCTCTTTTCCCACAAGGAAAAGAACGCTGCCTATCATAGCCTCGCGGGGAGCATTGATAATTGCATTTGCCTCTGCGTGAACAGAGCGGCAAAGCTCATATCTTTCTCCGGGAGCAATATTAAGCTCTTTTCTGATGCAGGTACCGACATCGCAGCAGTTTTTTCTGCCTCTCGGAGCACCGACATAGCCTGTTGAGATAATCTGATCGTTTTTAACAATAATTGCGCCGAAATTGCGGCGAAGACAGGTTCCCCTGCCGAGAACAGCCTCTGCAATATCAAGATAATAATTAACCTTATCTCTTCTCATTTAGCTTTCCTCCATTTAATTCTTAATTACATTTTACTGTAACTTAAGACTAATTGCAACAATAATTTTCAATTTACAATATTTTTTGTAATATAGGAGCAAAAATATGGAACTTTCAAACATAAATCACATAAAAGCTCTGCTTTCGCGTCACGGATTTCACTTTTCTAAGGCAATGGGGCAGAATTTTATTATTGACTCATCGATTTGTCCCCGTATGGCAGAGCTTTGCGCTGGTGAAGGCAAATTCGGAGTTATAGAAATCGGTCCCGGAATAGGAGTCCTCACAAAAGAGCTTTCCAAGGTGGCTGAAAAAGTGGTTTCAATCGAGCTTGACAAAAGACTCATTCCAATACTTCGCGAAACCCTTTCCGATTGCGATAATGTTGAGGTTATCAACTCTGATGCTATGCGCCTTGACCTAAAGGCGCTTATAAAAGAAAAATTCGAGGGGCTGCGTGTTGCGGTTTGCGCAAATCTACCCTACTACATTACTTCGCCCATTATTATGGGACTTTTAGAGTCGCGCCTTCCGCTTGACAACATAACCGTAATGGTTCAGAAGGAAGCGGCAGAGCGGCTTTGTGCCGCACCAGGCGAAAGGGAGTGCGGAGCTGTTTCGGCGGCGGTCAGCTACTACTCTGACCCCGAAATTTTATTCCCTGTCCCCCGCGACTGTTTTCTGCCTGCCCCCAATGTAGACTCTGCGGTAATCCGCTTAAACCTGCGTTCTCAGCCGCCAGTTTCGGTCTGTGACGAGGCTCTATTCTTTAAATGCGTAAAGGCGGCTTTTTCGCAGCGCAGAAAAACAGTTTTAAATTCTGTTTCGGCGTCAATGGGAATAGAAAAGCAAAAACTCTCAGAAGCCTTAGAGAAAAAAGGCATTTCACCCACTGCTCGCGCAGAGGCTCTTTCAATGGACGAGCTTTGCGCGCTTTCAGAGGCAATTTACGATCTTACGAGATAATTTCCTAAATTTAAGGGCATTTGTCATAAATAATTTAGTTTAAATTTCTTAATTATGTCGAATTTTCTGTATAGACATATTGGTAAATATATGTTAGAATATAAATGAACTATTTCGGCGTGTTTTGTGCGCCGTTTAAAAAAGCAATCGGGAGTAAAAAAACAGGCGGACTCCCCTCGCTTTAAAAAATATAATCCGCCAAAGAAACGGAGTAGAAAAACCATGAATTTGCACGGCAAGGACATTAAAATTTTTGCAGCCAACTCTATTCCCGATGTTGCAGCTCAGATTGCATCTCGTTTGGGACTTCCTCTTGGAAAGGCAGAGGTCAAAACCTTCTCTGACGGCGAGATTTCTGTTTCCATTCAGGAATCTGTTCGTGGATCTGATGTTTTTATCGTTCAGTCCACCTGCAGCCCTGTTAACGACAACCTAATGGAAGTTCTCATTATGCTCGATGCATTCAAAAGAGCATCTGCAGGCCGCGTTACCGCGGTTATCCCCTATTTCGGTTATGCCCGTCAGGACAGAAAGGCAAAGGCTCGCGATCCCATTTCTGCAAAGCTTGTTGCTGACCTGCTTACTGCCGCTGGTGCTGACAGAGTTCTCACAATGGACCTGCACGCTCCTCAAATTCAAGGTTTCTTTAATATCCCTGTGGACAACCTTTTAGGTGTGCCCATTCTCGCACCCTTCTTCTGCAACAAGTTCAAGGAGTGCCACGAAGAATTTGTTGTTGTTTCTCCTGACCTTGGTTCTGTTACCAGAGCAAGAAACTTTGCTGCTCGTTTTGATGCTCCTCTTGCTATTGTTGACAAGCGCCGTCAGAAAGCAAATGTTTCCGAGGTTATGAACATCATCGGTGATGTTAAGGATAAGAGAGTTATTCTTGTTGACGATATGATTGACACCGCCGGCACCCTCTGCAACAGCGCAAAGGCTATTGTTGAGGTTGGCGGAGCTAAAGAGGTTTATGCCTGCGCTACTCACGGTGTTCTTTCAGGCCCTGCTATCGAAAGAATTCAGGAAAGCCCCATCAAAGAGCTTATTCTTCTTGATACCATCGCTCTTACCGAGGACAAGAAGATTGATAAAATCAAGACCATTCCTGTCGCTCCCGTTTTTGCTGAGGCTATCGAGCGCATTTATGAGGACAAGCCCGTTTCTCCTCTCTTCAGCTAAAATTACTTAATTTGATTTTTACCGTTGCCCAAACATTCGCCGAATGTTTGGGCTTTTGGATATTATAATAATATTTGGAGTGTGAATTTTCGTGTTTTTTAAAGCTAATCCGAGCGGCCCTATCGATGCCATTATAGTCGGGCTTGGAAACCCCGAGGCAAAGTATACCACAACCCGTCACAACGTCGGGTTTAATGCCGTTGACTATATTGCAGACAAGCTTGGTGTTTCTATAAACAAGCTCAAATTCGAGGGTCTTTTTTGCCAGACTGAAATTGACGGCAGAAGGGTTTTGCTTTTAAAACCTCAGACCTATATGAACGACAGCGGCCGCAGTCTTGTGCAGTTTTCAAAATTTTACAAGGTGCCTGTCGAAAACATAATTGTTATTTTTGATGACATCTCGCTTGATGTTGGAAAAATGAGAATTCGCAAAAAAGGCTCCGCAGGCGGACACAACGGAATAAAAAGCATAATCTCGCATCTCGGCTCAGACAATTTCCCGAGAATTAAAATAGGTGTCGGTCAGAAGCCTCACCCTGATTACGACCTTGCAAGCTGGGTTCTCTCTCCTCTGCCCTTAAAGGAGCGCGAAATAGTAAATCAGAACAACAGTGCCGTTTACGATGCTCTCACTCTTATGCTAAAGGGTGAATTTGAGACGGCTATGGGAAAATACAACTGACATTTTTCTTGTCTTTACGACACGGCTCTGCTGATATTATAAAGAAAACACCCTTTGTGGAAGTGACTTATATGGCATTTTTTCAAAATTTAATAAACAAGAGCTACGCGTACAACGAGATTACTGCCGCGCTACTTAAAAATGACACCCCCATTAGTCTTACAGGGGCATCTGACATTCACAAGGCACACCTTGCGGCTGCGCTGAGCGCAAATAGCAGCGGCGCAAATCTGCTTATTTGCCGAAACGAAGTTTTGGGAAGGCAGTTTTGCCGCGATATTAACGCACTGCTCGGAACAAATGCAGCGGTTTTTTATCCCGAACGCGACCTATGCTTTGATTTAGGACAGACCTCCTCCCGTGAATACGAGCAAGAGCGCCTTTCTGCGCTCTGCCGTCTCCTTGACGGAGATGCTCAAATTTTAGTTGCGCCCACCGCCGCAGCTATGCAGTTTACGGTTTTACCCGATGAGCTTAAAAAATCCTGCTTTACACTTAAAAGCGGTGACAGCGCATCAATAGACGAGCTTTGCCAAAAGCTTGTTTGCGGCGGATACGTGCGCCGCGCTCAGATAGACGGAACGGGGCAGTTTTCTCTGCGCGGCGGAATTCTTGATATTTTCTGTCCTGCGCACACTACCCCTTATCGAATTGAATTCTGGGGTGACGAAATTGACAGCGTTTCCCCCTTTGACCCCGACACTCAGCGCCGCGGCGATGCTACCGAGTTTGTTACAATTACCCCCGCAAGAGAAAATCTTTTTGATACCGCCTCTCTTTTGGAAATACTAAAAATCAAAGCGAACAAAATTAAAAATGAAGCTCAAAAGAAAACCTTAGAGCGCGATATCGCTCTTTTAGAGGGCAGGGGTGACCTGTGTCTTGACAAATTTCTGCCCCTTTCCCATCTGCGCGGAACTCTATTCGATTATGTTGACGGACTTGTTTTTGCCGCCGAGTTTTCTGACATTATGGAATCAGCAAAGGGCTTTTTCGAGCGCCTTGATTTGCAGATAAGCGAGCTGACCGCTTCGGGAGAGCTTATATGCGGTGATGGATTTACATTAAATGAGGGTGAGCTTTTAGATGCCGTTTCTCATTCGCGCGCCATTTTGATGGACGCCTTTTCGAGAAACTTTCCTCTCTTGCAGCCTAAAAAGTTTATTACAATGCGCGCATCTCAGTCAGGCTGCTTTACAAAGAAGCCTTCATCGCTCCCTGAGCAGCTATCAAAGCAGCTATCTGACGGCTTTTGCGCCGTAATCTGCACGCCTACGGAGCATCTTGCCGACATAATCTGCTCCGACCTTCTAAAAGAGGGGCTTTCGGCATCGGTTGTGTTGCCTGAAGACGATATTGAATATACGCAGTCCAAGGTTTATGTTCTGTGCGCTCCGCTCTCGGCAAGTTTTGAGTACCCCGATGAAAAGATAACAGTAATAAGCTTTTTAAGTGAGGGAGCGCGCGAGCGCAAAAAGAAAAAGAACAAGGCTGTTTTTGACCTTTCCTCTGTCAGTGTCGGTGACTATGTTGTTCACTCGGCTCACGGAATAGGAATTTACAAAGGAATTCAAAAGCTTGAGGTTCAAGGAATTATAAAGGACTACATTAAAATCCAGTATGGCGGAAGCGATGTTCTTTATGTCCCCGTTACTCAGCTCGATATGGTTGCAAAATATATCGGCGCTGCCGCCGATGATGCCATAAAGCTCTCAAGGCTAGGCAGTGTTACATGGAAAAATACCAAAAGCCGAGTTTCGCAGGCAGTGCGCGATATGGCGGCACAGCTTACCGCACTTTATGCCAAGAGAATGCAGGCAAAGGGCTTTGCTTTTTCAGAAGATACCGATTGGCAGCAGGATTTTGAAACCCGTTTCCCATATGCTGAAACCCCCGACCAAATAAGGTGCGTCGAGGAGATTAAAAAGGATATGGAAAGCGCAGTTCCAATGGACAGAATTCTCTGCGGAGATGTTGGTTTTGGCAAAACCGAGGTTGCGCTGCGTGCCGCTATGAAATGCGTTATGGACGGCAAGCAGTGTGCTATCTTGGTTCCGACAACCATTCTTGCCTGGCAGCACTACAAAACGGCGCTGAGCCGTTTTGACGGGTTTCCGATAAACATTGCGCTTCTCTCTGGCTTTCGCTCTGCTCGCGAGCAGAGCGAGACTTTAAAAAAACTTAGTCGGGGTGAAATTGATATAATAATCGGAACTCACAGGCTTGTTCAAAAGGATGTGCAGTTTAAGGATTTAGGCCTTGCCATAATTGACGAGGAGCAACGCTTTGGAGTTGCTCACAAGGAAAAATTCAAGGAAATGTTTACCGCGGTGGATATGCTAACCCTCTCAGCCACCCCAATCCCAAGAACTCTCAATATGGCCATGAGCGGTATTCGCGATATTTCTATGATCGAGGAAGCTCCGCTTGACCGCTATCCCGTTCAGACCTTTGTTCTTGAATACAACCGCCGTCTGCTTATATCGGCTATTGAGCGCGAGCTTGCTCGTGGCGGACAGGTTTATTATATTCACAACCACATCGAAAGCATAAACGCAAAAGCCGCCGCCATAGCAGAGGCTATACCAGGCTGCAGTGTTGCAGTAGCGCACGGGAGACTTTCCTCTCAGGAGCTCGAGAGAGTGTGGAAACGGCTTGTTGACCACGAAATTGATGTTCTTGTATGCACAACCATCATTGAAACAGGTGTTGATGTTTCCAATTGCAACACTATGATAATAGAGGATGCCGACCATATGGGGCTTTCCCAGCTTTATCAGCTTCGTGGGCGAATTGGCCGTTCATCGCGGCGTGCCTATGCATATTTTACCTTCCGCCCCGGAAAAGAGCTTACCGAGGTTGCCTCAAAGCGTCTTTCGGCTATCCGCGATTTTACCGCCTTTGGCTCAGGCTTTCAGATTGCTCTGCGAGATTTGGAAATACGCGGCGCAGGAAATATGCTTGGCGCTCAGCAGCACGGGCATATGGATGCTGTCGGCTATGATATGTACCTAAAGCTCTTAAATCAGGCTATTGCCGAAGAAAAAGGCGAGAGCGCTGTACCCGCGGAAAACGAGTGTCTTATTGACCTGCCGATTTCGGCGCATATCCCAAACAGTTACATTGACGATAATGTTCAGCGAATTGAGGTTTACCGCCATATCGCAATGATACGCTCTGACGAGGACGCTATGGATGTCACCGACGAGCTTATCGACCGCTATGGTGAGCCGCCTTCTGAGGTTAGTCTGCTTATTGGAGTGGCGCTGCTTAGAAATATGTCGCAAAATGTTGGAATAACGGCAATAACTCAGAAAAGTGACTTTGTTCTTATTGAATTTTCAAAGCCGAGCCTTGAGCTCTTAGCGGCAGCCTGCAGCCAGTTTCACAGAAATGTTTTTCTTTCAAACGGAAAACTTCCCTATCTCTCGGTAAAACCCCGCAGCCAAAAGGAGCTGCTTTTAGAGCTTACCGACATTGTTTCTTTTTTAAATTCACAAAAGGAGGCAGGAGCGAATGAAGGAGCTAATTAAAAAGCCTTGGTTTCAGCAGACGGTTACCTTGATTTTGTCAGCGGTGTTTATCCTTGTCGGCGCACTTATCTGCAGGTACAACCCTCTGCAGACCACTGACGCTGAGTTTGAGAGAGCCACCGTTAACGAGGTTATCGCAACCACCACAGAGCAGAGTGTGCGCGACACCACAGTTACTACCGTTATTTTCAGCGCCACCATAAATAGTGGAGAATATAAGGGCAAAACCTTTAATATGACACAACTACTTGACGAGATGTCCCCTCCCGTTCCCGAAATGGTTGAAAAGGGTGATAAAATTCTTGTTATCTACAGTGAGCCTGAGGACCCTGCCAGCACTGTGAGCGGCTGGTCTTACGGCGGAGTTAATCATTCCTTTGGTGTTATTCTTCTGACCGTCTCATTTTTAGCGCTTATACTCATAATCGGGCGCTCCAAGGGAGTGGCAACAATTATTGCCCTTATTGTTACGACACTTTCGGTTTTTCTGATTTTTATTCCGTCTGTTTTAATCGGCAAAAACATTTATGCTTCAACCATTGTTATCACAATGTTTGTTATTTTCTCCTCGCTTCTTCTTTTAAACGGCTGGAACAAGAAAACCCTCTGCGCCGTTGTGGGAAATGCGGGCGGAATTTTAGCCTCAGGTGTTCTTGCAATATTCATAAACAAGGCATTTGGAATTACAGGAATACTCAACTCAGATTATCTTTTTCTGACTATGCTCGAGGGTGGAGTTTCAATTAACCTACCCGCACTTATATGGGGCGGAATTCTCATAGGCTCACTTGGCGCTATAATGGACGTTGCGATGTCGCTGTCCTCATCAATGTACGAGCTTTCGGAGCAAATGCACGAGCCGAGCTTTAAAAAGCTTGTAGTTTCGGGAATGAACATCGGCAGAGATGCCATAGGAACTATGACAAACACCCTTATCCTTGCATATGTCGGCGGCTCTATGGCAACCATTCTCCTTTTCACCGCCTACACCCGTGACCTTGTTCTGCTTTTAAATTACGAAATGCTGCTTGTCGAGGTTATTCAGGCGGTTGTGGGAAGTATCGGCATTCTGCTTGCCGTTCCCATAACTGTTTTCTTCTCGGCTTGGATTTTCCTTAAAAAAGGCAACAAAACCGACGCACCAACAGAAGTTTGTAAATAAAAACGACAAAACACCGAGGACTTAATGTCCTCGGTGTTTTTTATGTCAAACAAATATTATCTTATTTCCTGCTCTAAATTTTCAAACTCGGGAGAACTGAAAAACTCTCCGAGAGTAATATCTAGGCCATCACAAAATTTCTTTATGGTAGTGATAGAAATATCTCTGCGCTCATTATCCATCATGCTGTACGCAGTTGACGGAGTGACACCAGAGCGGTTAGCAAGCTCATTGATTTTTATATTGCGCTGCTTGCACAACTCTAAAAAACGCTCTGCTACAACATCCTTTACATTCATTTTATTCACCTCAAGGACATTCTATTTATTTTCCTTTTTTGCATAAGGGGCAGAGAGGAGAAATGCGGCGAATGCGCCTGTTTGTATCCAGATAAGTGTTACATCGACAAGCCCGTGCAGAAGCACGCTTGCAAAGAGCGCTAAAATGAGCGGCGCTGTTTTTTCGCCTTTTATTTTAGTCAAATTTCTCATTACAAAATAACACAGCGGAATACTGCCCACCACTCCGAATGAAAGCAGCATATCAATAAACATATTATGGCAGTGAAAATTTTTAGGGGCGGCAAACTCTGCATAAATTTGCCTGTACCCCATAAGTCCACGGCCAAAAAAAGGGGTTTCTAAAAAGGCATTAAAGCCCGCGCTCCATATGTCTGCGCGTTTTAAGATATTTTCAAGCGCTCCCGAAATTCGAGGCATTATAAATGTAAGGTGCGGCAGAAATACAATTCCTAAAATTGCGGCTACTGTAACCACCACAAAGGATTTATAGCATTTTTTAAATAAGAGCAGCACCCAAAGACCGAAAGCAATAGCAAAAAATGCCGACTGGCAGTCTGCCATAAAAAGTCCGTACACATTGGAGAGTATAGTGGCTATCAAAAAAGGGCGGTTTCCCTCTTTTGAGATAATGCGGTAGGCGCAAAGCAGAATAACAAAGGTTATCATAGCGCCGTAATAGTTAGGGTTAAAAAAAGCTGAGGGAGAGCGCATATCGTGCTCGGGCGCTTTTATAAAGGTAGAAGCAAAGGCGCAGCAAATGCTCATAAAAGAGGCTGCGTCACTTATCCTTGAAAAGAGCTTCTGTGTCATAGTGGTGCGCAGATAAAGCGCAAGAATTAAAATCGCACTCATACCAAAAAAGCAGGCAATACCTAAATAATTTTTATAATAAAAGGGTGCTGCGAAATTGAGCAGCATAAAAACAAGGACTATTTTTCCATCCTTGCCGCCGAGTATTTTCTTGCGGCTATCCTTTAAAATAAGGGCGCGTGCTATAACTAAAATAAGAACTATCGCAGAGATTATGTAAGGCAAGAAAATGCTCACTACTGAGAGCATAACGGCAGTTTCATCGGCATTTTCGCCCTTTATATACTTTTCAAAGAATCGCCGCACTACCGTCACCTTACTCACCGCCTTTTTATTTTTTTGCCGCCTGTATATCTAACTCTATCTGCGCTTTAAGGGCATTTATATCAGAAAATTTCTTTTCCTCTCTTATAAAGTCAAAAAGCTCGACGGTTACCGTCTTTCCGTAAAGATCTATATCCGCATCGATTATATAGGTTTCAAAATTGGGTTCCACCTGTTCTCCTACGGTTACGGTGGGACAGACACCAATATTTGTGACCGACGGCATTACCTTTCCGTCATAAATTGTTTTTGAAGCATATACACCAAATTTTAAGGGTGCGCTGCACTTAGAAAACGGCTGATTTATAGTTGGATAAAGTTTTTTGCTGCCAAGGTGCTTGCCGCCTATAACCTTAGCGGTGATGCTGTAAGGTCTTAACAGCAGGCGGTTTGCAGTTTTTATGTCGCCGTTTTTTAGTGCCTCTCGAATTTTTGTTGAGCTGACTCGCTCGCCCTCTGAGAAGACCTCATCCATAACAAAAACATCTACTCCCCGCTCCTTTGAAATTTCTCTCAGAAGCTGCGGGGTGCCGACAGCATTTTTTCCAAAACGAAAATCATTTCCGCATACAAATAGCACCGCATTAAATCGGCTGATAAGAATATCTGCAAACTGCTCGGGCGAAAGGCTGCAAAAATCGGAGAAATCAGGCATTACGACAAAGTCAACACCCATTTCCTCAAAAAGATCGCAGCGACGCTGGGGGCTATAAATTTCACCTGCACGCGCCTTTTTCCCGAGAGCTTTATTATCAGTAAATGTAAAGACAGCAGAAATAGCGCCGCGCACCTTTGCCTCGGCGACAGCTTTCTCTATAACTGCGCGGTGGCCCAAATGCACTCCGTCAAAAAAACCGAGCGCAAAAACAGCAGCACCCTCGCTCTTATTTTCAAGCGAAAATATCTTCATTTTACTATTTTTCCTCGTTATAAAACATTTTTATACTTCTGAATTCCCTTTTCGTGTAATCAACGTGACCTATTCCAATAAAACCGCCATCGGCGCCAAAAACACAGTACCTCTGATACGGCGCAATTTCATAGGCGGTGTCATAAATAACTCCACTTACCCTTTTGGGATTAAGCCCCACCCCGTTTTTGTAAAGATGGGTGTTATTCTTATCTAAAAATATGGGCGGAAGGTCAGAAAACAGCTCCTCTATTGGTCTTATAAGGCTGTCTGCTCTGCCCTCATCTGCCGCTTTTTGCACCTCATCGAGTGTTACGCAGTCCTTTAAGTCAAAACCCATTGAAACCGTACGCACAAGCGAGGTCATAGCGGCACCGCAGCCGAGCTTCTCTCCGATATCGGCGCAGATTGTTCGCACATATGTGCCTTTTGAACAGAAAATCTCAAATTTATATTCGTCCTCATTCTCGGTTTCTCCCGAGAAATTTATATCGTAAACATTTATTTTACGCATTTCGCGCGCTATCTGTTTTCCCTCTCGGGCAAGGTCGTAAAGCCTTACTCCGTTTATGCGGATAGCTGAAAACATAGGCGGAAGCTGCTCACTCTCACCCTTAAATGACATTACCGCATCCTTTATTTTTTCTGCGTCACGAACAGGCTCGCTCTCTTTAAGAACCTCTCCCCAGATATCCTGAGTGTCGGTTTCTATGCCAAGACGAAAGGTTGCGGCATATTTCTTATCCTGCCGCGACACCAAATCAATAGCCTTGGTGGCTCTGCCTACAAAAACGGGCAGTACACCCGTTACATTGGGGTCAAGCGTGCCGCCGTGACCGAGTTTTCTCTCCTTTAATATACCTCGCAGCTTGGCGATGACATCAAAAGAGGTAAAACCCGCAGGTTTGTTTATTAAAAGAACTCCGTCTTTCATATATACCGTCCTATAGCCTCTAAAATACGAGCCTTTGCGTCCTCTGCGGTTGTGTATAGCGTGCAGCCTGCAGCACCTGCGTGTCCGCCGCCGCCAAACTCGGAGCAGATGGCGCTTGCATCGGGGTGTCTGCCTGTTCTAAGCGACACCTTAAATTCGCCTCTGCTGCGCTCCTTTATAACAACCCCTACCTCGACGCCTTGAATTTGCCTTGTCATAGCGGGCAGGGCATCTAAATCACTTTCCTCGGCTCCTGTCTTCTCAAGCAGGTCAAGACTTACAACAATAAGAGCACACTTTCCGCCGAAATGAAACTCAAGATTTTGAAGTGAGGTTCTCTCTATTTCAAGCTGAGCCCGACTTTTGCTCTCAAACATAAGCTGGTTTATTTTATATATGTCAATGCTTCTCTCTATAGCGCGTGCCGCAATAGAGTGCGCCTTGACGGTGGTGTTCGAGTATTTAAAGCAGCCGCAGTCTGTGCTGACGCCTGTGTAAAGGCACAAAAGTGCCTTGTCTGACACATCGCCGTCCATCTCCAGAATAACATCGTAAACTATCTCACAAGCGGCTGCAACACTGCTCATAAGAAGAGTGTTTTTAGCATAGCCTGTGTTGGATTTGTGATGGTCAATACAGAGGTCTACCCTATCGGCATAGAGCTCGAGTCCCTTGCCGAAAAGCGAGGTGGAGGCAATATCCACCGCAACTACGCAGGCAGGCTCAAACTGCTCTGCTTTGTAGCCCTCATATAAAAAGGCATACTTTTTAGGAATAGGCTTTTCGTTTTCCACCCTCACTCTTTTTCCGTGCGCTGTAAGTGTAAAATAGAGTGCGAAGGCGCAACCTAAGGTGTCCCCATCGGGATTCTGGTGGGTAAGGATAACTATATCGTCATTCTCAAGCAGCATTTTTGCCGCTCCCTTAATGTCTATTGACATAACATCCTCCGTTTATTTGTTTTCATCTCTGTTGAGATTATGAATAATACTGTTTATATGAGCGCTTTGCTCAATAGAATCATCGGCAATAAATATGACCTCGGGGGTGTTTCTTAATTTTACCCTCTGAGAAAGCTCGCGGCGGACATAGCCTGCTGCAGATTTAAGTCCCTTTACGGACTCTAATGTTTTCTCTTTTCCCTCAAGTGCACTTATATACACCTTGACCTGCGAGAGATCTCTCGCAAGGTCAAGATGGACAATGCTCAGTAGCTGAGATACGCGGGGGTCCTTTATGTGACGCAAAATCTCAACAAGTGCATATTTTATATCCTCTGCCGATTGGTCTGTTCTATAGCTTCTTCCCATTTTAAATCCTTTCCGAATCAGTCTTTATACTCTTCGGTGATGAAGGCTTCAAAAATATCGCCTTCCTTAATGTCGTTGAATTTCTCAAGCGAAATACCGCACTCATAGTTAGAGGCGACCTCTTTAACGTCATCCTTAAAGCGACGAAGTGAACTGATTTCGTCCTCAGAGATAACGATACCGTCACGCACAACGCGGATTTTGGAGTGTCTTGTTACCTTGCCCGAGGTTACATAACAGCCTGCGATTGTTCCGACACTCGAAAGCTTGTAAACCTGACGGACTTCTATTCTGCCCTGCTCAACATCGCGGAACTTGGGTGCGAGCATACCCTTCATAGCTGCCTCGATTTCCTCGATGCAGTCATAAATAATTCTGTAGGTGCGCATATCAACACCCTTTTCCTTTGCCATTTCATCGGCAAGGGGGTCGGGGCGAACATTAAATCCGACAACAATAGCATTGGAAGCATCTGCAAGCATAATATCAGACTCGCTGATAGCTCCTACTCCGCCGTGAATAACGCGGACACGAACTTCCTCATTGCTGATTTTCTCAAGTGACTGACGAACAGCCTCAACAGAGCCCTGAACATCAGCCTTAACGATAATGCTCAGCTCCTTCATCTCACCCTCAGCAATATGGCTGAAGAGGTTATCAAGGGTAACCTTCTGATATGCAGAGAAGCGCTCTTCTTTCTCAGCCTGCTTTCTCTCTTCGACAAGCTCTCTTGCAAGGCGCTCATCCTCAACTGCGTTAAAGACGTCGCCTGCGCTGGGAACCTCGCCGAGACCTATAATCTCAACGGGAGTAGATGGGCCTGCGGTGTTTACCTTTCTGCCTCTGTCATCGGTCATTGCGCGGACTCTGCCGACAGCAGTTCCTGCAATAATAATATCTCCCGATTTAAGTGTACCATTCTGAACAAGAACGGTGGCAACAGGACCTCTGCCCTTATCGAGCTTAGCCTCGATTACGATACCCTTTGCAAGACGGTCAGGGTTAGCCTTAAGCTCCTTGACATCGGCGGTGAGGATAACCATTTCGAGAAGCTCCTCAATACCTGTGTGTGCCTTTGCAGAAACGGGAACGCAGATAACATCTCCACCCCACTCCTCAGGAACAAGCTCATGCTCGGTGAGCTCCTGCTTAACCCTCTCGGGATTAGCCTCGGGTTTATCCATTTTATTGATGGCAACTATAATGCTGACACCTGCAGCTTTTGCGTGATTTATAGCCTCAACGGTCTGGGGCATAATACCGTCGTCTGCGGCAACAACAAGAATTGCAATATCGGTAATCTGCGCGCCTCTTGCACGCATAGCGGTAAACGCTTCGTGTCCCGGGGTGTCGAGGAAGGTTATCTCTCTGCCGCCTGCCTTTACCTTGTAAGCACCGATGTGCTGGGTGATACCGCCCGCCTCGGTGGTGGTAACGCTGGTGTTACGGATAGCATCGAGCAGCGAGGTTTTACCGTGGTCAACGTGTCCCATAACAACAACAACGGGAGGACGCAGCTTTAAGTTTTCCTCGCTATCGGTAGAATCATCAATAAGTCGTTCCTCAATAGTAACAACGACCTCTTTTTCAACCTTTGCATTAAGCTCCATAGCTACCATTGCAGCGGTGTCAAAGTCGATGGTCTGGTTATTGGTTGCCATAACACCGAGAAGCATTAAGCGCTTAATAACCTCGGCAGCGGTAACCTTAAGGCGCATGGCAAGCTCGGAAACAACAATTTCATCGGGAATGGTAATTTTAAGCTGATGCTTTTTCTGCTGTTGAGCCTGAATTCTGCGCAGCTTATCAGCCTCGGTTTCTCTCTTAGAAGAGGCAGGCTTGCCTCTCTGCTGAGATTTCTGAGTAAGCTTCTGCTTTCTCTGCATATGGTCAGAGTTATAGGAGCTGCTGGGAGCTATGCGCTCATATTTTTCGTTATATTTGTCAAGCTCAACAAAGTCTGTACGGGTGTTAACCTTACGGACATCCTTTTTAACCTCGAGAGTTTCGGTGCTTCTTGTTCTGATAACATTCTCAAACTTCTCTTTAGGCTTTTTCTGCTTAGGCTCTTCTTTTCTCTGAGGCTTAGGCTCTGCCTTTTTCTCAGGTGCCTTTGACTGAGGCTGAGGCTTAGGCTCTGCCTTTTTCTCGGGAGCCTTCTTTTGCTCTGCTCTGGGCTCTGCCTTTTTCTCGGCAGGCTTTTCGTCTTTTTTAGGTGCGGCGGCAGCTTCTTTTTCCTTTTTGGCTGCCTCGCGCTCTTTCTTTTTCTCCTCGCGCTTATCACCCTCTGCAAAATATGCATCAAGGGTTTTAAGCTCGGTTTTCTTGGTAAAATGCTCGAAAACGATATTAAGCTCCTCTTCGTTTAAGGTGCTGCCCGTTTTCTTTGCATCATCACTGTATTTAGAAAGCAGCGAAATTATTTCCTTGCTCTCGACATTTAAGTCCTTTGCAAGCTCACTTAATTTATATTTTACGATCATTTGTTACCCTCCTGAATACCAAGTTTCTGTTTCAGCATTTGTGCAAGCCCGTCATCCGTGATGGCAATAATGCCTGTCAGTTTGCCGATGCTTGCACCGAGTGTTTTCATATCATACGCTGTTTTAATATGCTCTGTTTCCATTTTTATGCAGAGGAAACTCAGTTCTTTAGCGGTTTTATCTGAAATATCCTTTGCAGAAAAAACTATCTCTACCTCGCCCTTTTGCATAGCGGTTTTAACGGTTTCAAATCCGAAAACAAGCTTTCCCGCTCTTCTGGCAAGGCCTAACGATGAGAGAAAAACATCATTCATTTTTTCCGATTTCCCCCTCGAGCCGAGTGTAAACCTCATCGGGAATTTCACATTCAAGTGCACGCGAGAGCGCCTTGCTTTTTATTGCTTTTAAAAGGCAAGCCTTGTCGGGACAGATATAAACGCCGCGCCCTGCCTTTCTGCCTGTTATGTCAAAGGAAACCTCGCCCGAGGGCTCGCGCACTACGCGCACAAGCTCTCGCTTGGGTTTCTTTTCCTTGCAGCCGCAGCAGCTACGCATCGGCACTTTTTTTACTGCCATAGCCAAATCCCCTTCCAAATGGTTTTAAGCTTTTTTAGTTTTCTCCGTAAAATCCGCTTTCAGGACGGATATCAATTTTGTATCCTGTAAGTCTTGCAGCAAGACGGACATTCTGACCCTTATTTCCGATAGCAAGCGAAAGCTCATTGTCGGCAACGGTGACACGGCAGGCTTTTACATCCTCTCCGTCACCCTCTAAAATTTCAACCTTGGTAATGTGCTTTGCGGGCGAAAGAGCCGCTGTGATAAACTCAACGGGGTCCTCACTGTATTTTACTATGTCTATTTTCTCGCCGCCAAGCTCAGCTACAACATTGTCAATACGGGTTGACTTTGCACCGATGCAGGCGCCGACAGCATCAACATTCTCATCGCGGCTGTAAACTGCCATCTTTGTTCTTGAGCCTGCCTCACGGGAGATGGATTTGATTTCAACAATTCCATCATAAATCTCAGGAACTTCCAGCTCAAAAAGACGAGTTACCATACCGGGATGTGTTCTCGAAATCATAATCTTGGGCGGACGGGAAGTCTTTTCGAGGTTACGCTTAACATCAACAACATATACCCTGACGGTGTCGCCGACAGAGAAGCTCTCACCGGGAATCATCTCGGTCTGGGGCAGCATAAGCTCGCCCTTGCCCATATCAAGAGTTACAGAGCCGCGGACGCTGTCTATACCGACTACCTTAGCAGTGATAAGCTCGTGAACCTTGCTCTGATACTCCTTAAAGGTGTTCATTCTCTCTTCTTCTTTTATTCCCTGACGGAAGACGTGCTTTGCACTCTGAGCAGCAATTCTGCCCATATCCTTGGTCTTGATTTTCATATCAACGTGTCCGCCGATTTTAGCTCTTTTGCTTATTTTAAGAGCCTCATCAAGAGTGATTTCAGCCTTGGGATTCAGAACCTCTTCTACAACCTCTTTGCGAATGGCTACATTAAACTTTCTGGTTTCGGGGTTGATATCGATAATAATGTTTTCAGGCTCGCCGAAATCCTTTTTTACTGCGTTTTCAATCGCAACCTTGATTTTCTCAAGTAAGCTTTCGACATTGATTCCTTTTTCCCTTTCGAGAATGCTCAGTGCTTCAAAAAATTCGTTATTCATTTTTCCGTTCTCCTCCAAGACGTTTTATTATTTGTCATCGCACAGTTTTACATATGCTGTATCTGCAAGGCGTATGGTCACTTCTGTTTCCTCAGACCTCACTTTGATTTCACTTCCTAAAAACTCACAAAGAGTTCCCTCGAGCTCTTTTCTGCCCTCACTGTCGGGGCGGATAAGGCGCACATACACCTCACTGCCTAAATACTCGTTAAAGTGCTGCTCAAGCCTCAGCCTTCTGCCAAGACCGGGTGAGCCGACCTCTAAATAGTAGCTCTGGTCGATAGGGTCAGCCTCGTCAATAAGCGGGTCAATCCTACGACTGAACTGCTCGCACTCGCTTATGTCAAGGCTACCGTCCTCTTTTTCAATAAGGACCTTTAAAAACCAGTCTGCCCCCTCTTTTTCAAAGGTGACATCCCACAGCCTGAGGCCCATCTCACTGCAAATCGGCAAAACGATTTCTTTTACCGTTTCGGCGGTGCTGCCCGTGCGTTTTCCCATAAGTTTCCTCCTTTTCTGTCCGCTTTTTTCGGACAAAAACAAAAGAGCGGGGCGACCCACTCTTTAACCTTTCGTGATATTACCTATATAGTATACCACCGCAAACTCAAAAATGCAAGCATTTTTTTATT
This sequence comes from Oscillospiraceae bacterium, assembly GCA_045655125.1. Taxonomy (GTDB): domain Bacteria; phylum Bacillota; class Clostridia; order Oscillospirales; family Ruminococcaceae; genus SIG578. The sequence continues at coordinate 3,031 of JAZOOR010000019.1, read as the reverse complement.
TTTCCTGCATATTTCTGTATATTGCCTCGATTGTTGCATCGCTTATATCGTGCTCCATTTTGCAGGCATCCTCGGCGGCGGTGTTCTCATCAACGCCAAGCTTTATTAAAAACCTCGTGAGCAGGCTGTGGCGCTCGTAAATTTTTTCTGCAAAAGCCTTGCCCTGTTCGGTGAGAAGCAGTGAGCCATCCTGCGCACTTTCAATATAGCCACCCTTTTTAAGAATGGAAACGGCACGGCTGACACTCGGTTTGGAATATCCCATATATTCACCGACATCAACAGAGCGCACGCTACCGCCCTTTTTAGATAGCAGATATATAGTTTCGAGATACATTTCGCCCGATTCTAATAAACGCATAACTCTAAGCCTCCAAAAGCCTACAATTTACTGTAATATTATTATACCACAGTTTGAAATTTTTTCAAGTAGTGGGATTTTTTTGCAAAAAACTATTGACAAACCCCTCTTGCTTTGTTATCATATCTAAGGTAGTTAGCATATGCTAATTCCTAAAATTTGGTTACGGTGAGCGCTATGACATTAAAAAATGCACAAGAAGGAAAGGAATATATCATTCAGAAAATTGAAACTGATGATGAAGAGCTGAATGCTTTTCTGTTTTCTTTAGGTTGCTATAGCGGCGAGCCCATCACCGTTGTTTCCCATTTAAAAGGCGGCTGCATTGTTTCTATTAAGGACAGCAGATATAATATTGATAATCAGCTGGCTGAAGCTATCATTATATAAGCTTTTGGCTTTTATGGCGCTCTGCTTCAGCTTTTTATTTTAACCACGAGTTAGCGGATGCTAACTCAAATAATGCAGTAAAAAAATTACATCCATAGGAGGAAAACAAAATGAGAATTGCTCTTGCAGGCAATCCCAACAGTGGCAAGACCACTATGTATAACGCGCTTACAGGTAAGAGCGAACAGGTTGGTAACTGGGCGGGTGTTACCGTTGACAAAAAGGAACACGCAATAAAAAAAGCCTATACCTCTTCAAAGGAGGAGCTTATTGCAGTTGACCTTCCCGGTGCTTACTCAATGTCTCCTTTCACAAGCGAGGAGTCTGTTACAAGCTCTTATGTTAAAAACGAAAATCCCGACGTTATTATAAACATAGTTGATGCAACAAACTTAAGCCGCAGTGTTTTCTTTACCACTCAGCTTTTAGAGCTCCGTATTCCCCTTGTTGTTGCTTTAAACAAGAGTGACATCAACGAAAAGAAGCACACCGAGATTGATGTAGCGGCACTTAGCCAAAAGCTCGGTTGCCCCGTTATTGAAACGGTTTCAACCTCATCTGAGGGACTGGAAGCGGTTGTTAATGCGGCAGTTTCAATAGTCGGCACTTCTCAAAGCGCTCCCTATGTTCAGGGCAACATTGACCTAACAAACAAAAAGGCAGTGCAGGAAGCGGACAGAAAAAGATTTAAGTTTGTAAACAGCATTGTTTCACAGGTCGAAAAACGAACAGTTTTAACAAAGGACAAGAATTTCAGCGACAAGATTGACGCTATTCTTACCAACAAATGGCTCGGTATCCCCATTTTTGCAGTTGTTATGTGGCTGGTGTTCCAGTTATCTCAGGCCTGGGTTGGCCCCTATATTGCAGACACTCTCGTTTTATGGCTCGGAATGTTTCAGGAATGGGTAGGCTCACTTTTAGAGGGTGCATCTCCCCTGCTTTCCGCCCTGCTTGTTGACGGTGTAATCGGCGGTGTTATCGCAGTTATCGGATTTTTGCCCCTTGTTATGATAATGTATTTCCTCATCGCACTTTTAGAGGACTGCGGATATATGTCCCGCGTTGCAGTTGTGCTTGACCCCATTTTTAAAAGGGTTGGACTTTCGGGAAAATCGGTTATCCCCTTTGTTATCACAGTAGGCTGCGCTGTTCCGGGTATTATGGCAAGCCGCACTATCAGAAATGAGCGTGAGCGCAGAGCGACCGCTATGCTCGCTCCCTTTATGCCCTGCGGCGCTAAAATTCCCGTTATTTCGCTCTTTGCAGGCGCATTCTTTAACAATGCCGGCTGGGTAAGTACCGTTATGTACCTTTCGGGTATTGTTCTTATCTTCCTCGGCGCTCTGCTTGTTAACAAGATTACAGGCCACAAGGCAAGAAAATCTTTCTTTATCATTGAAATGCCTGAATACAAATTTCCCTCTCTGTGGGGTGCTTTCAAATCGATGTGCAGCCGCGGTTGGGCCTACATAGTTAAGGCTGCTACCATCATTCTTCTCTGCAACACCGCAGTTCAGATTATGCAGTCATTTGACTGGAGTTTCCAGATTGCAGAAACCGCTGACACCTCTATCCTCGCTTCTATAGCAGGTCCTTTCGCTTATTTGCTTGTACCCATCGTCGGCGTTCTTTCATGGCAGCTTGCCGCCGCAGCAGTTACAGGCTTTATCGCAAAAGAAAATGTTGTCGGCACCCTTGCAGTTTGCTTTGTCGGACTTGAAAATCTTATTGACACCGAAGAGCTCGCTCTCTTAGAGGGCGCAGGCGCTGAGGTTGCAGGTGTTATGGCAATCACCAAGGCTGCCGCCCTTGCATACCTTATGTTTAACCTCTACTCTCCCCCCTGCTTTGCTGCAATCGGCGCTATGAATGCCGAAATGAAGAGCGCAAAATGGCTCTGGGGCGGAATCGGACTTCAGCTTGCTGTTGGTTATTCTGTGGCATATTTTGTATATACCATAGGTACACTCATATTTGCGCCTGCCACCTTAAATGTTGGAGCAGCGCTCGCAGGCTTTGTAGCCGTTTTAGCTATGGCAGCCGTTGTTGTAACACTCTGCGTAAATGCCGAGAAAAAGCTCAAAGCAGAATATGCTCTTAAAGGGGCTGCTAAAGCCGAAAAGGAAACCGCCAATGTATAAACCTTAAAGCAGGTGAAATTTATGCAATTAGTTGATTATATTGTAATCGCGGTTATAGTTTTAATAATTGCTCTTGCCGCTCTCTATGTTATAAAGGCTAAGAAAAGCGGTAAAAAGTGTATTGGCTGCCCCAATG
>JAZOOR010000018.1:0-2632 GCA_045655125.1 Oscillospiraceae bacterium | reverse complement strand
ATTAAAATTTATCAATCTAAATCAATGTTAATCTCGTATTGGTCATCAATGAGAATAACGTTTGCATTATGCTTTTTCGCAAGGGCGAGGACTTCCGCATTATCTGTCAAAACGCTCTCAATGGTACACCATTCAACATCCAAACGATTTTCAATGACGTTTGCATATTTCTTTATGTCAGCAAAGTGATTTCTGATATATTCCTCACTCATTATAAGACAGTAATATTTGATGCTTTCAAGATATTCGGAGTCAAAGTCCTTCTGCCAATCGAATGGAATATAGCAACCTTCGACAATTAGGTTCTGATTGTTCTCAATAGCAGTTTTAATCATTTCGCGAATTATCGGCCATAGATATTCGGTCAAGGCACTGTCATCACTCAAAGGTGTAAGCTCGGTGTTACCGCTACGAATTAAGCCCATTTTTAGATGGTCTATCGACAGATATGGGTATTTATATTTTTCGAGTAATTTTTGAGCAAGAGCAGTCTTGCCTGTGTGCGAAGCACCTGTAATTAAAATAATCATTGCTTTCATCCTTACAAATGGGTTTTAATTTACTGTTACCAAATAAACGGTATCAAGCGGTACTTGACTTTTTGCTTGTACTCACGGTAGCCGTCGAGTTCTTTTTCGAGGAATTTTTCCTCATCCTTAATCCTTTTCGCTATGATAAAAGGATATGCGAGGAAAATTAAAAACGAGTATACCGAGCCGAGCACTAACGGCATTGATAAAAACAAAAGCAAGGTTACGCTATACATCGGATGCCTGACGATTCCGTACAGTCCCGTATCTATTACCTTTTGGTTTTCCTGAACTTCGATAGTACGGCTTAAATATGTATTTTCTCTAAGCACCTCGGCATAGAGAATGTATGCCGCCAAAAACACCACCGCCGCACCGATAGAAACACCTTTTGGCAAGATGTATAAGTTAAAGCGGAAGCCAAGTCCCGCAACAACTAACCCAACCAGAAACATAAGACCGCTTAATTTTACAACAAGACTTTGTTCTTGCCTTTTTTCTTTTGCGTTCAGTCTGCTCTTTAATAGGTCTGGGTTTTTGAGCATCATTACAATTCCTGCAAAAAACATCGGAATAAATAATATTCCCATAAGCAACCAACCATTAAAGAAAGACAGACTGCCTGCAGGCAAGAATATGAGAATACCTACTAAAGCCACGCCTAATAAAAATTTTGTTATTGCTGATATAAACAGTTTTAAGGTCATCGTAATTCTCCTTAAAATAGATTTTATTTACGGCAATAAGCCTTTATTGCACTACTTATAAACTCAGCCGTGCTGTCAGCGTGCTTGTTGATATTGTTTTTGAAGCGTTCATCGGCGACATACATTTGACCAAGACCTGATAAAATTTCATTGGTGCAAGTGTAGCAATTCTCGGTAATGTAGTCTTGCAGTTCTTTTACAAGTGCTTGTGCTTCTCCAGAGTCAGCAGTGTAGCCGTTTTGCTTACACTCGGCAAATTTGACGAGGACTGTGTTTAGTCCATCGTTTACCTCCTGCCATTTGTCTGCGGTATAGTTTGCAGTTTTTTCCGCGTGTTCTTTATAAGCTTCAGTTTCGCCCCATCGCTTTTTTGCTTCTGAATTAAAATCGTTCATCTCTTTTTCTCCTATTTTTCGTTGCCGTTAAATCAAAGCTCATATCAAGCAACCATTTAATTTGAGTCTCATCTACACTTCCGTCAAGACGCATTCATACAACAGGGCACGACGGCCTTGTCATAGGCAGCCACAATAAATACGGGCATAGGATACGCCCAGGTCTTTACTCCAAAATCTTTACGCATAATTTTTCTACTTTGCGAGAGATATGTAAATATTATACTACATTTAACCGCTTTTCTCAATCCCTTATTCTTTGTTTACTGCATATTAAATTTTGATATGCAGTTGTAGTATTTGGAAGAATGTGGTATTATTAGTTTATAAACTTCAAGGAGATTATTAAATGGATATTAAAAGCATATATACTCAATTAACAAATGTTGAACTTTTCAAATTAGATATAAGCAAAACAACTGTAAAAGATAAATTAGAAATAGAATTATATTCAAAGAAATAACCCCTTGACAAATCTCTTTTCCCAAGTGACAGATATCAAAGGGCTATAAAAATCCGCTCAAACCGAATGGTTTGAGCGGATTTATTTTACTTTTTTGAAGAAAACAGGCTTTTAAGACGGGGAAAAAAGCCTTTTGGCTCTTGCGGCGGCTCTGTTTGGGCTATCGGTCGCATTTCTGCTATCAGCTCCTCAAGCTCGGTAAAAAAGCGGCAGAGGTGGAAACCGTCGCAAACTGCGTGGTGAACACTTACCGTAATGGGCATAAGAGTTTTTTCTCCCTGAGCCTCGTATTTTCCCCAGGTTACGATGGGAGCAAGAAACTTGCCATCCCCAAAACTGTGAATATCGAAATGCGAGTACTTTACCCACGGCAGACAGGACGCATCAAAGAAATTTTCGGGCATACCCTTTACAAAGGCGCTCTCGCCCTTATATTTTTCCATATCCGCGACGGCGCGGGTGCAAAAATCTATAACATCATCACTATACTCGGTTACAAACTTTACAAAGTTTTCATCCTCTTTGTGAAAATCGGTA
>JAZOOR010000017.1:0-22324 GCA_045655125.1 Oscillospiraceae bacterium | reverse complement strand
ACACGCCAGAAATAGTACGCTCCGTCATCATTACCGGAAGCATATTTACTGCTTGAGCCTGCATCTGCAAAGGGGAACACGCTGACCTGTGCTACAACCAGCACCGCAGTGAGCAGGACGGCAATTAACTTTTTAGAAAGTTTCATTTTCCTCTTTCCTTTCATATGTAAATTTCACTTACTACACATAATTAAATAGATAAATGTCATACTGGCATAGTTATCCCAATAGCCACTATTCCACTTTACATTAGAATAGCATATTTCATATGTTTTGTAAACAAATTAGCGATGTTTTTTTAATTTTCGTCATCATATACAAAATAAAAAATGCAATTTGTGCAATATGCAAATTGACAAGTAATTTCTAAGCTTTAATAAGCCTTAAAGCCTGCCTTCTGACATAATTCCGTCCTGAAGCTGACCTAAATATTCAAAGGCTTTCCCCGCTCCGATAACAACACATTTATCAGGCTGAGGCGGGTAGACGGTTTTTATTCCCGTGCGTTCTTCTATAAGGTCCGCAAGACCGTAAATAAGCGCACCGCCGCCCGTAAGCCATATTCCCTGCTCAGAAATATCAGCCACAAGCTCGGGAGGGGTTTTATCTAAGGTTGCAATAAGAGCATCGACTATTGCTTTAAAATTTTCATCAAAATATGTTCGCACTTCATTTGGGTCTACCTCTATCATTTCAGGGAGACCTGTAAGGGCATTTTTTCCCTTTACGGAAATTTTCTTATCATTCTCAATGGCATCGCGAAGCGAAATCTTAACGCGCTCCGCCATACGCAATCCTATAATAAGGTTAAAATTTTGTTTTATTGCCTTTACTATGGTTTCATCAAAGGTGTTACCTGCAATTTTAAGCGAAACCGACTCAGCAACGCCGCCAAGGGTTATAACAGCAATATCTGCTGTTCCGCCACCGATATCAAGTATCATATTTCCGTTAGGACGCAGAACATCAATTCCCGCTCCGATTGCGGCAGCCATAGGCTCCTCAATGGTTATTACACTTTTTGCTCCTGCCGCGTCTGCCGCTTCAACAACCGCCTGACGCTCAATTTCCGTTACCTCTGATGGTATACAAATAGCAACACGGGGGCGCAAAATACGGTTCTTACAGGATTTTTCGACAAAATACCTTATCATTTTCTGGCAGCTCTTAATTTCGGCAATAACACCCTTTTCAAGCGGGCGGGTTGCAATAATGTGAGAGGGTGTTCTTCCTATCATTGTTTGCGCCTCGCTGCCGACCGCAACAACCTTATCTGTTTTTGTGTTAAGCGCAATTACAGAGGGCTCGCTTATAACGATTTCTCCCCCTATATAAACCTGTACTGTTGCAGTTCCTAAATCTATTCCAATATCAAGCGGCATTTTCTTTTTTCCTTTCTATCTTTCTAATTATATTTTACCAGAAATACCTTTATTTTTCAACAAAAACATTTTTCACAGCCGTCGCCGCAGTGGCGCAGTACACATTATCCGCGCCCGCAACCTTTAAAAGCTCCGAGCAAACCGATAGTGTGTTTCCGCTCGTCATAACATCATCAACAAGAAGTACATTTCCACTGATATGCTGATGCGGGATGAGTACATATTTTTTGGATGCGTTTTCGCTTCTGCCCCTGTAATCCTGAAGCTTTTGCCTGCCGCCCCGCTTTCGCTTTATAGGAGGACTTATAATGTCTACCCCTATCTGCTTCGATAACTCTCTGGCAATAAGATGTGCGTGGTCAAAGCCTTTTCGTTTGGTATCCCTGCGTGCTTGCGGCACATAAGTTACATACCGAAAGTCAATATCACCGTACTCTTTTTTAACCTTTTCGGTAAGATAAAAGCAAAGGAGCCGTGCTATACTATCACTGCCCCTATGTTTAAGTCTGTAAATCAGCGCTGTAACCGCTCTGTCCTCAAGTCCAAAAGCTGAAACACAACGCTGAAAATTTTTATCACGTTTCTTGCAAACACAACTGCCCAAGGGTTTGCCGCATCTTTCACAGCAAAAGCTCGTGAGCGTTTTAAGATTCTTAAAACATTCCTCGCACAAGGCACCTTCACACACCTTTCTGCACAATGCGCATCTGTGCACAAACACAAGTGAGAGAAGTTTTTCAAAAACCGATTTCCTCATATTCCTGAATGTCCTTTTTCAGAAAATGTGCAAGAGCGGTGTATCTTTCTATTTTTCTGTTGTTCTGCACCATTTTTGAAACCGCCTGAGCATCACCTGCAAGCACAAGAAGGTCTTTCGCGCGAGTAACCGCGGTGTATAAAAGATTTCTGTAATAAAGCTTGTCGAAGAACTTAAACAGAGGAAGTATTACCATTTTATATTCGCTTCCCTGACTTTTATGAACAGTTATTGCAAAGGCATGTTCAAGCTCAGACAGCAGGTCAAAGGGGTAATCTACCTCGCGGTCATCAAACCGAATTCGCAGAATATTTGCTGCTCTGTCTATCCCCACGATAATACCTATATCACCGTTATAGACACCAAGCCCGTTTTCTCCGTTATCGCGCACCCACATAATATCGTAGTTGTTTTTTATCTGCATAACCCTGTCACCGCTTCGGTAAATAGTGCCTGCAAATTTCACCTCACCCTTTTGGGATGACGGCGGATTTAAAACCGCCTGAAGACGCACATTCAGCTGCTGTGTTCCAAGCTCTCCTTTTCTGCCTGGGCACAGCACCTGAATATCCCTCATTGGAGAAACTCCGTAAGCCTTAGGCAAGCGGCGGGAAATTAAGTCCACCACCGTATCTGCCGTTTTCTCGGCACTGTCGCGCGATAGAAAGAAAAAATCATTTGTTTTATGGTGAAGCTCAGGCAGCTCACCGCGCACAATAAGGTGAGCATTATTTACTATCATACTCTCCGCCGCCTGACGAAAAACCTCGGTAAGACGCACAGACGGCACATAGTCATCTGCAGAAAGATCCTTTAAAACTCTGCCCGCGCCGACAGAGGGAAGCTGGTCGCTATCCCCTACCATTATTATGCGGCAGCCCTTGGGCATAGCACGAAGAAGCGATGCAAATAAAATTACATCCACCATAGAAATCTCGTCTATTATAACAACATCGGCTTTGAGAGGATTTTCCTCATTTCTCGCAAATCGTGGCACATCATTTTCGCTGTAGGTAACCTCTAAAAGTCGGTGAACTGTTTTTGCCTCTCTGCCCGTTACCTCACTCATTCGTGCTGCAGCTCTTCCTGTCGGAGCCGCAAGCAGCACACGCATATTCTGCCTTTCAAAAAGGGAAATTATTCCGTTCAGGGCGGTAGTTTTTCCTGTGCCGGGGCCGCCCGTTAAAATAAAAACATTCTGAGTCAGCGCGCCTCGGATAGCGCTTTTCTGAAGCCTTGCATATGAAATGGAAAGCAGCTTTTCCTCGCGCTCAATGAGCGCATTAATATCCTCGGGCTGCGCAGTCTCATCCTGCAGCATCCCTGTTATTCTGTGAGAGATATAGCTTTCGCTTAAATAGTAAATAGGAAGAAATACAGCGGTTTTATCCTGCACCTCTGTTTCAATCAGCATATTGCCTGCATACAGCCACTCAAGCTCGGCATCAAAATCCGCGTCCTCTGCCGCTAAAAAGGCTTTGGCTATCGAAACGAGCTTTGCCTTGGGAAGATATGTATGTCCGTTTTTACAGTTGTGGCGCATTATATGTAAAAGCCCCGCACGCAAGCGGCATGGACTTAAATTCTCAAAGCCTAAACTGAGAGCAATCGCATCGGCATTTTCAAAGCTCATACCTATGTCCTCACCGCAGAGCACATAAGGGTCCTCTTTTACTATTTCGAGTGTTCTTAATCCAAATTTCTTGTAAGCGCGTATACTCTCCCCTGCTCCGATGGAAAGGGTTGCAAGCTCACGCATAACACTTCGTGCGCCGAAAATTTTCTTAAAATCTCTGCCAATCTGCTGCGCCTTAGACTGAGAAATACCGCGAACAGATTTAAGCCTCTCTGGCTCTTTTTCTATAACCTCAAGGGTTTTATCCCCAAACTGAGCAACTATTGCCGAGGCGGTTTTATCCCCTACCCCGCGGATAACACCCGAGGAAAGATATCTGTAAATATCATTGGCACCACTCGGTAGGCTGCGCTCGCAAAAAACAGCCTTAAACTGCGTTCCGTAGGTTTGGTGAGAGGTGAAATTTCCGCTCAGACGAACCTTTTCGCCCTCATAAATTTCTCCAAGCTCTCCGACACAGGTCACTAAATTTCCATCTGCATCTATCTCAACAACTACATACCCCGTCTGATCGCTTTGAAAAACAATGTTCTCAACAATTCCCTCTATTATCTCAAGAGCCTCTTTATTTTCCAAAACGATCACCTCTTTTGCTTTTATTCTTTTTCCGCCTGCTCCCTATTTGGATTTGACGGCATAGTTTTTTCCTTAACCCTAACGGGCTTTCTGCGCTTTTTAGGCTCTATAAGCTCAGGATGCTCACTGCAGAATGCCTCGTACATATCAGGGCGCTTTTGCTGTGTTCTCTCAAGGGACTGTGCAAAGCGCCAGTCCTCTATATTTGCGTGGTGGCCGCTCTGAAGAACCTCGGGAACCTCTCTGCCTCTCCATACGGGCGGTCGGGTATAGTGAGGACACTCTAAAAGCCCGTTATAATGACTTTCGTCCTCAAAACATACATCGTCTGAAAGCACACCGTCGCACATTCTCAGAACGCTGTCGCAAACCATAAGAGCAGGTAGCTCCCCGCCCGTTACAACAAAATCGCCGATAGAAATTTCCTCATCGACTATTTCCTCGATAACCCTTTCGTCTACGCCCTCATAGTGTCCGCAGAGGAAAACAAGGTGGTCATAGCTAAGAAGCTCTTTTGCTTTCTGCTGGTCAAAGCGAGCGCCCTGAGGCGACATATAAATTACGTGAGGGCGGCTTTTCGACCTTTCCTCAATGGATTTATAGCACTGATAGATAGGCTCAGCCTGAAGGAGCATTCCCATACCGCCGCCATACAGAATATGGTCAACTCTATTGTGCTTATTGCCCGCAAAATCGCGAATATTTACGCACTCGACCTCAAAAAGCTCTTTTTTTCGAGCTCTGCCGATTATACTTTCATTTAAAACTGTTTCACACATTTCGGGAAACAGTGTCATAATACTAATCTTCATCGCCAAACAGTCCTTTAAGCGGGATTATACGCATAAATCCGCCCTCAATGTCAGTTTCTTTAACAACATCGGGAATAGCAGGAAACAGCAGCTCTTTCCCTTCGGGAGTTTTAATGTGATAAACATCACGCGCCCCCGTCGGCGTTACATCAGAGAGTTTTCCGTATTCCTTGCCGTTTTCGGCATTTATTACTGTAAGCCCAATAAGGTCACGCACAAGGTAGGTGCCTTTTTTAAGCTTAAGCGACTTACGCTCAACATATATAACATGGTTTCGGAGAGCCTCTGCCTCCTCAACCGAATTTATCTCATCAAATTTTATAACAACGACATTTTTATTAACTCTTGCGCTTTTTACCGAAAGTTTCCTCTCTCCGCCTTTTATAAAAAAGGATTTAAAGCCGCAGAGAAACTCGGGAGTATCGCTCCACGGGGCAACGCGCACTTCACCACGAATTCCCTGAGTAGAAACGATTTTTCCACATTCAATTAAATTCTTTTCCATATTCTGCTCCTTAAAAATCACAACGGGGAAAGCGGCAACTGTCGCTTTCCCCGGTAGCTTTATCAGTCTATTTCAACCGAAATGTGCTGGCCTGCCCTAACCGAGGCGGATCTCATAACCGTACGAATAGCTTTGGCAATTCTGCCCTGCTTTCCGATAACTCGGCCCATATCATCGGGTGCTACCTGAATATGATAGACAATAACTCCCTCTGCATCGGGCTCTGAAACGGTAATTTCGATTGCATCCTTATCCTCGACCAAGCCGGCAACGATGGTTGTGAGCAACTGTTGCATGTCGAAGCCTCCTTATTTCAGGACGTTTTTGGTGCTCTCCTCAGGAGAACGGCACGCGCCTTAGGCAATGCCGTTATCCTTGAGAATCTTCTTTACAGTATCGGTGGGCTGTGCGCCGTTCTTGATCCATTTCTGAGCTTTCTCAGCGTCTACTTTGACAACAGAGGGCTCTTTGGTGGGATCATAGTATCCGATTTCCTCGATAAATCTACCGTCACGGGGATATCTCGAGTCTGCAACTACGATACGATAGAAGGGGGCTTTCTTAGCACCGATTCTACGAAGTCTGATCTTTACTGCCATTTATTTTCACCTCCAAAAATAATAACAATTTAAATTATTTAAAAAATCCTAAGATTTTAAAAACCGAAAGGGTTTCTGCCCATTCCCATAGGCATAGAGGGCATTCTCTTGCCCTTTTTGTTCATTTGTTTCATCATTTTCTGCATCTGCTCAAACTGACGAAGCAGGCGGTTGACATCCTCAACCCGCAGTCCGCACCCTGCCGCAATTCTTTTCTTGCGAGAGGGGTTTATAATTGATGGTTTTTTTCTTTCTTTCTGAGTCATCGACTGGATAATAGCCTCTGTATAAACAAGTGCCTTATCGTCAATATCCTCTTCCTTTATCTTGTTTCCGCCGGGAAGCATTCCGATTATCTGCGAAAGCGAGCCCATCTTTTTGATTTGATTCATCTGCTCAAGAAGGTCATTTAAGTCAAAGCTGTTTTCCATCAGCTTCTTTTCCATTTCGGCGGCTTTCTGCTCGTCAAAATCGGTTTGTGCCTTTTCAATGAGGGTGAGCACATCGCCCATTCCGAGAATTCGCGATGCCATTCTATCGGGATAAAACGGCTCTAAGTCTCCAAGCTTTTCACCGACACCGATAAACTTAATGGGCTTGCCCGTTACCGAGCGGATAGAGAGAGCCGCACCGCCTCTTGTGTCACCATCAAGCTTTGTGAGTATAACACCGTCGATGCCCAGAGCCTCGTCAAAGGCTTTGGATACATTTACAGCATCCTGACCCATCATTGAATCGACAACAAAGAGGATCTCGTTAGGCTGGATCTCTTTTTTAAGTCCCTTGAGCTCATCCATAAGCTCTTCGTCTATATGAAGCCGACCCGCAGTATCCAAAATGACCAAATCATTTCCGTGATCCTTTGCGTGCCTAAGAGCTTCCTTAGCAATCTTGAGCGGGCGCTCTGTTCCCATTTCGAAAACGCCGACTCCAACCTTTTCTCCTACAATTTTGAGCTGCTCGATTGCGGCAGGTCTGTAAACATCGCAAGCAACAAGAAGCGGACGCTTTCCCTGATTTTTATAATACAGAGCAAGCTTTGCGCTGTGGGTTGTTTTACCGCTACCCTGCAGACCGCACATCATAACAACTGTCGGACCCTTTGAGGCATAGTTGATTTTTGCTATGCCCTCGCCCATAAGGACGATAAGCTCCTCATGAACAATTTTTATAACCTGCTGAGCAGGAGTAAGGCTCTCCATAACCTGCGCCCCGAGGCATCTTTCGGACACAACACTTGTAAAATCCTTCGCAACCTTATAGTTAACATCAGCCTCAAGCAGCGCAAGCCTTACCTCGCGCATAACCTCTTTTATATCTTTTTCATTGAGCTTTCCTCTGGAACGCAGCCTTTTAAAAACTGCGCCGAGCTTATCTCCGAGCCCTTCAAAAGCCATTATCTATTCTCCCAAAAAGATTTATTCCTGACGCAAAGCCAGCGCCTCTTTTGCAATTTCAGCAGCCTTAACCTCAATAAGACCGATACTGCTGCTCTGCTTGCGGTTTATATCAATAATATCCTTTGCAAGAGCCTCAATGGTTTCAGCAGCTTTTATGCTACGGCGATAGTTTTTAAGAAATCCGAGCCTACCCTCCATCTCAAAAAGAACAGCCTCGCCTCTCTTTATGGAATCTCTGACTCCCTGACGCGAAATGCCGACCTCATCAGCGATTTCTGCAAGCGAAAGATCCTGATTATAGTAAAGATCTATAACATCTTTCTGCTTATCTGTGAGCACATCGCCATAGAAATCAAGCAACATGGAAACCTCTAAATTTTTACCCATGATTTTCGCCCTTTCTAACAAAATATATCCCCGAAAATGAGCAATTTTCGGGCAAAGTGTAAAAGCAATAACCTTTACACTTATTATACCATATATTGTGTCTTTGTCAAGGGTTTTTTAACTATTTTTTTCAGAAAATTTTTACATTTTCTTTGCCTCTTAAAAAGCGGAAAACCCGCATTAAAACGCGGGTTTTCAAACAGTAATACACACTTATTTTGTGCCGAAAATACGGTCACCTGCATCGCCGAGACCAGGCACTATGTAACAGTGGTCATTGAGCTTTTCATCAAGTGCTCCGCAGTAAATCTGAACATCGGGGTGAGCCTCACTCAGAGCCTTTAATCCCTCGGGAGCTGCGATGATGCACATAAATCGAATATTCTTAGCTCCGTACTCCTTTATCTGACGGATTGCATCAATAGCCGAAACACCTGTTGCAAGCATGGGGTCAAGAACAAAAACCTCGCGCTCCGCAATGTCGGTAGGCAGCTTGCAGTAGTACTCAACCGGCTGAATTGTTACAGGGTCGCGGTACATTCCGATGTGTCCGATTTTAGCGGTAGGAACAAGGTTGGTAACTCCCTCTACCATCCCGAGACCTGCTCTTAAGATGGGAACAAATGCAATATCTCTGCCCGAAAGCACCTTCTTTTTAGTTTTGCAGATGGGGGTTTCAATCTCGATTTCCTCTAAGGGAAGCTCGCGTGTTGCCTCATAGCAAAGCAGCATAGCAACCTCAGAAACAAGCTCGCGAAACTCCTTGCAGCCTGTCTCTAACATACGCATATGGGTTATTTTGTGCTGAATAAGGGGATGGTTGTTAATGACGGGTGTGAGTGCCATAATTTTTACCTCCTGAGTTTTAAACATTATATGTTTTCATTTTCAATATCGGCAATTTTAGCAATTCTGTCGGCATGCCTTCCGCCCTCAAACTTTGTGTTTAAGAAAACATCGACAAGCTCGAGAGCAAGACCCTCGCCGATTACGCGCTGACCTAAGCAGAGAATATTTGCATCATTGTGAAGTCTTGTAAATTTTGCGCTGAAATAGTCACTGCAGACAGCAGCGCGAATTCCCTTCACCTTGTTTGCAGCAAGGGACATTCCGATACCCGTTCCGCATACCAGGATACCGAAATCACTATCCCCGTTCTTTACAGAAAGGGCAACCTTCTTTGCAAAATCAGCATAATCGCAGGAATTTTCATTATCTGTTCCGAAATCGCGATAGCTGATTCTTTTTTCCTCAAAATACTTTTCAATGGCAAGCTTTAATCTATAGCCGCCGTGGTCACACGCAATGGCAATCATTTCAAAGTCTCCTTTTTCTTAAGTTCTCTTTCAGCCTGCGGAAGACGCAGGTATTGTAAATTAAGCTCCTGTGCTCCATACGGCTTTTCGCCGTCATTTATCCTTGCAAGCGCAGCGGCGCAAACGCCGCTCGCCCGCTGATAAACGCTGCTTTCCGGCGCGAGCCTTACTTTATCCGAAAGCTCAGGGCAATTTTCGGTTAGGTACTTGTAAACAAGCTTTGCTCCGTCACCCACAAGCAGTACATTTCGAGAAAGACAAGCGAACTCGCCCATTAGTTCTTCTATCATAAGTGCGCGGTCATCGCAAAGCCTTTGTATCTTACCGTTATTAAATTCAAAGAGCGCATTATAAACCTGAGCGCAACGCGCATCCATACAGGGACAAATTATGCCATCAAAGTCACTGTGACTGTAAGCCATTGCTTCAAGGGTAGATACCCCAAAACAGTCAGCTCCGTTTGCCGCAAGCCCCTTAACTGTTGCCGCACCTATGCGAAGCCCGGTAAATGAGCCGGGACCATAGCTTACTGCAAAAACATCGACATCATTTACCGAAATGGAGCTGCTATCAAGAGCCGCTTTTATTTGCGGAAGCAGTGTTACCGAATGTGTAAGCCCGTTGTTTGCAAAAAGCTCGCAAAGCAGCTTTTCATCCTTTAAAACGGCAACCGAAGCCGAAACCGCCGAGCTCTCAACTCCTAAAATAATCACTATTTACCCTCCCTTACGGTTATTCTTCTCTGAGCATTAGAAATATGCTCAATGCACACAAAAACTGTGTCTTCAGGAAGAGCGCTGTAAATATTTTCGCTCCATTCAACAGCGCATATGCCGCCTCTCTCAAGATATTCAAAAAAACCTATTGAATAAAGCTCTCCGAGGGTTTCGATACGGTACATATCAAAATGGAAAAGCGGAATATCGCCGTCGTATTCATTTACTATTGCAAAGGTGGGGCTGGAAACACTGCACTTGCAGTTTAGACCTCGTGCAAGACCTCTGGTAAAGGCGGTTTTCCCCGCTCCGAGAGTACCCTCAAAAGCAACAACACTGCCTCGTGAAAGCTTTTTTGCAAAGGTTTCGCCAAACTGCTCGGTTTCTCTCTCGCTATTTGAGACAAAGCTTTCCATTTTTCCCCTCCTTTTTACCGTTTTTTTAAAGTATATCACATTTTTTTCACTATGCAAAGGTTTATCTTGAATTTTTTGCTATAAAAAGATATAATAATTACAAACGAAGTGAAAGGAGAGAGCAAAAAAATGGAAGGAAAGCTTTCAAAAGCTGTTCGCGCTATCAGGAATTATTTAAAGTATTCTGACAGAGCAATGCTTATGCTCTGCCTTACCACATCGGCTTTCGGTGTTTTTATTATCCACAAGTGCACTACATACTTTTTCAACACCTTAAGCTATTCCATCACCCAGCTTGCCGCCGCCGTTATCGGCATAATAGCCGCCATTTTAATTTCACTCATTGACTACCGCGCACTTGCAAGGCTGTGGAAGCTGCACACCCCCATTGCCCTTATATTAGTAGGTCTTACCTTTTTCTTTGGTCTTAGAAACGCAGGGGCTGACGACAAGGCGTGGCTGCAAATCCCCTTTACCTCGCTCACCTTTCAGCCATCGGAAATATTAAAGCTTTCCTTTATACTCACCTTTGCGCTGCATCTTGAGACAGTCGGAGATAAAATAAATTCGCTTTCACAGGTTATTTTGCTTTGTATCCACGGCGCTATCCCCACCCTGCTTATCGTTATGCAGGGTGATGACGGCAGTGCGCTTGTATTCTTCTGTATATTCTTATTTATGTTGTTTTCGGCAGGTATACCCTGGAAATTTATTCTGCCGCCTTTGGGCGCTCTCCCTGTTGCGCTTTATGTAATGTGGCAATATGTAATGACACCCGACCAAAAGGCGCGAATTGAAGTTGTTTTTAACCCTGAAGCCTACCCGCTCACCATCAGTGTTCAGCCGCGTCAGGGAAGAATTGCGCTCGGTTCGGGAATGCTTTTCGGCAAGGGGTTTGATGCAAATTTAAGAAAAGTTCCCGCTGTGCAGAGCGACTATATTTTTGCATTTATCGGCGAAACGCTCGGATTTTTAGGCTGTCTTGCAGTTATTATTCTGCTCCTCTCAATCTGTTTTCGAGCAGTATACAACTCATACAAATCCGATGACCTCTTGGGAAAATTTATCTGCATCGGCGTTTTTGCTATGCTCGCTTCTCAGACGGTTATCAACATCGGAATGGTGCTTTCCCTGCTTCCCGTTATAGGCATTACTCTGCCGCTGTTCAGCGCAGGCGGTACCTCGGTTGTTGTTACCTACTGTGCAATTGGTCTTGTTTTGAGCGTTGCGTATCAGAACCGAAGGCGCAACAGACGCACCCCATATTGACTTTTTTAAAACCTTATTGTATGATATTTTTTTGTGTACGCCATGTTACACAAACTTTTTAAAACCCGAAAGGAGATAAAAAATCATGGACCCTGACAGTAGTATGGTAGTTCCGCTATTAAATGCAGGAGTTGCCGATACCGGCAATAATTTGCTGGTCTACATCATCATTCTTATCATACTTATTTTTGTGAACGGCTTTTTCTCAGCCAGTGAGATGGCAATGGTCACTCTCAATGATGCAAAGCTAAAACTCGCCGCTGAAGACGGAAACCGCAAGGCAAAGCAGGTTCAGAAGCTGCTCTCTCAACCCACCCGCTTTCTATCAAGCATTCAGGTTGGGGTTACAATAGCAGGCTTTCTTACCTCGGCTGTCGGTGCTGACCAGTTAGCACCACCGCTTTCAATCGCCCTGCACTCGCTAATGCCTACAGCAAACCCCGATTTACTGCACAGCATTATGCTCATTCTTATCACCCTTGTTTTATCCTTTATTTCGATAGTTCTGGGTGAAACGGTTCCCAAAAGAATTGCGATGCACAATCCCGAAAAGCTTGCCTATAGTTTTGCACCTGCACTGCTTTTCTGCTACAAAATTTCAACCCCCATCGTTTTCCTTCTTTCAAAATCGACTAACGGCGTTCTGCGTCTATGCGGAATTAACCCCAATGAGCAGGCTGAAGAGGTTTCCGAAGAGGAAATTATGCTGATGGTTGATGTCGGCAAAGAGCGCGGTGTCATTGAGGAAAGCCAGAAGGAAATGATTGCAGGCATCTTTGAGTTTGATGATACCACCGCCGGAGAAGCCATGACCCACCGCACCGAAGTGGTTGCGCTTAGCAAGGATAGCTCTATTGATGAGGTTATTTCCTGCAGCGTACAGGAAGGTTATTCCAGAATTCCCGTCTATGAAGACGACCTCGATAATATTATCGGCGTTGTGTATGTTAAAGATTTTCTTAAATATGTCGGAAAGGATGTCGGAGAGGACAAAGGCATTGAAGAAAATATCCGCCCCGCTCTTTATATCCCACAGTCGCTAAAGCTTCGCGAGGTTTTCACCAAGCTTACCGACAACAGAATGCAGATGGCTATAGTCGTTGATGAGTACGGTGGAACTGCCGGAATCATCACAATGGAGGACGTTCTTGAATCAATAGTTGGCAAAATGCAGGACGAGTACGACAACGAGGAAGAGGAAATCGCAATCGTTAGCGACACCGTTTTCACCATTGAGGGAACTACACTCCTCGACGATGTCTCAAAGCTTTTAGGAATTTCTATTCCCGACGATGTCGAGTATGATACCATTGGCGGCTTTATAACAGGAATTTTAGAAAGAATTCCCGAGCCTGATGAGACTCCCGAAATTGAATATGACTATGTTAAGTTTACTGTTCTGTCGGTCGAGGACCGTCGAATTGCAACTATTCGTGCCGAAAAACTCCCCCGCCCCGAAAGTGACGAGGAAGACGAGGACTAAAAAAAGAAATTTCCCCGAGAACAAATTGCTCTCGGGGAATTTTTATATCACATAAAAGAATATGCAGACAAACTGCAGTATACTTCCCGCTACCACAAACAGATGGAAAAGCGCGTGCATATAGCGCCTTTTTTTCGAAAGTCCGTAGAGAACTGCGCCGATAGTGTAGGCAATTCCGCCGAAAAGCAACCACAAAAATGCAGGAAGCGAGAGCGCCTGAATGGTCGGTTTAATAGCAATCACAATACACCAGCCCATGCCTATATAGCATATCATTGATAAAATGGCATACTTTTTAAGGTCAATTGCGGTGAAAACCGTTGCCATAGCCGCAAGTCCCCACACAAGTGTGAAAAGCGCCCAGCACCACAGAGGTGATACATCGCGAATTGCACAAAGCAGAATGGGAGTGTATGTTCCCGCGATTAAAAAATATATAGTACAGTGGTCTAAAACCTGCATAACCTTTTTTCCCATAGATGTGCGCAGTCCGTGATATATGCTTGATGCGCTGTAAAGAACAATAAGCGAGCTTCCGTAAATTGCGCTGCTCACAACTGCCCAAGTGTCGCCCTTTAGCGCCGAAAAACTTACGCATAGCACAAGCGCCAATATTCCTATCGCTCCGCCGACTATGTGCGACACCATATGAAAAATCTCTTCTCCTCGGGTATAGTCAGGGAGAGCTCTGTCTTTTAATGCTGTTCTTTTCATTGTAATTTCCGCCTTTTGTTTCTTTGACTGCTCTCATTATATCCCCGCCCTCTCCTACCACCAACCTACTGCGCAGTTTTGCCACTATACCCTCTCCATAACCCAGAATAGAATTCTGAATTTCCACTCTACTGACAGGAGAATTTGTTAAAACGCTGTTTTAAAGTGCAAAAAGAGGAATGGCGCACCATTCCTCTTTTTAATATTTTCTATCTTACCATCGGAATAAGTATTGTTCGGTCTTTGGGGATTATATGCTCGGAAAGGTCATTCTGTTCCAAAACACTGCGGGCTGAGGTATTATACCTTTTGGCAATATCAAAGATATCCTCACCTGCCGACGCAAAATAAATGGTCATAGCAGTTTTAGGATTATTCACAATAGGAGTGTCCGAGAGGATTTCAACCCCCGTCACAAGCGGCACATCAACAGTTTTAACTATGCGGCATACTCCCGAAAGCTCGAGCGAAACATCTCCTCGATTTCCCGCGCTTTTTGCCGATATTACAGTTATATCCCCATCGAGAAACGCACCCTTAAATGACGGGTCAGCCGTTAGCGAAAACTCCAAGGGAACCGTTTTATCCCGCACAAACGGTTCGCCCTCGCTGCCTTTACACAAAACACCCAAATGAGCCTCACCTGAGAGCATAATCTCTCCCTGCTCATTTACCTTTGCGCCTACATTCTTAATATCAGTAAACACATCTATTATCTCTGTACCATCTATCTCGGGAGAAACAGTGATGCTGTGAGTTTTGGCGGCGGTCTGTTTTGCAACAGTAAAGGGAATCTGAGTGCGGCTGCATTCAGACTCATACCCAACACAGTAGGCATCGGTTATTGCTTCTATTTCCTCATTTCTGAAAATATCAGCGCAGGCTTCAAGCAAAACCTCTATTATCAGCTCGGTTTTGTCGCCGCGACGGGTAGGCTCTGCCGACATTCTGCTGATAGAAAGCCTAATTTCCGCATTATCCCCCTCATCAGCGCCGTCAGCCGTTATAACCTGATTTACGGGAATGGCGTAGCTTACGTCCTGAGTTTCGCCGCTCTCCTCTGCAAGATATACAACATTAAGGGCTATCTGACCCTTCATAATTACCTTGCCTGATATAATTTTATGCTCTGAAACCGTGGGGGTTGCGGTCATACGGACAACCGAGCTTATAGGCGCGCCCGCAAGCTCATATTCTTCCATAACAGTAAAGCTTTCACAAGGCGCACAGACAGGCACTACTGCATTTATTTTGGTTTTCTTAAGCTCTACATTTTCGGGGGAAACATCAAGTGCCACACTACTTTTGCAAAGGCTCGCAACCTTTGCCTTCATAATCACGGCGGCGCGCACCTCAAATCTGCGCCCACTTATTGCACGGCAGTTTGAATAATCTGTGCAAAAGCTTATATTTGCGCTCATATGCTCGCCCGAATTTTGCATATCAACAGTCTTTGAAAAAGGAACTTGTGTTTCAAAGCTGTCTATTCTACCATCCGAGGTGAGATACACCATTCTGAGAAATCCCACTGCCGAAACCGAAAGGCGCTGTCCCTCCATTTGTTTGCCCGAAAGGCGCGGAACAAGGCAGCATCTTAAAATCCTTTCGATGTCGCCGCAATAATCAGGCAGAACTATATCGCTCTCAATTCCTATTTCTACTTTGCCATCGTAAACAGTTTTCCATTGCATCATATCTCTTTTTATAACAGTCGCTTCCATCATTTTTCCTCCTTTGAAGCCCTTCTATCCTTAAATATATAAATATCCTCGTTAAAATATTCCGTTCACAGTTTTGTTTTATTGACTTTTATGGAATTTTTAGTAAAATAGTATTAGTATATACTTTAAAAAAGGTGGGTGCCGAATGGACTATAAAAAAATTCTGCTTATAATAAACCCCAAAGCGGGAATTACTAACCATCGGTACAATATTTTTGACATAATCGAAGCCTTTTGCAAAAAAGGATGTGTTACCAGCACTCTTACCACCCTCAAGGAAGGGGATGCGGTGCGTCTTGTTGCAGAAAATGCCGCTGAGCACGATATGGTGGTTTGCAGCGGGGGCGACGGAACCATTAACGAAACGGTTACCGCACTTTTAAGAACAGGAGTAAAAATTCCGATAGGATACATACCCTCAGGTAGCACAAACGATATGGCGCGCACCTTGAAGCTCCCCTTAAAGCCAAAAAAGGCTGCCGAGCTCATTATGGAGGGAAAGCCACAGCCTTTTGATATAGGTCTTTTTGATGAGGACAAATATTTCTGCTATACCGCTTCCTTTGGTGCATTTACCAAGGTTTCATATTCAACCCCTCAAAAGCTTAAAAATATGTTTGGGCATTTTGCCTATGTTCTGAGCGGAGTGGCAAAGGCGGCAGAAGAGCTTGTTCCTCACAAGGTAAAGGTAATTGCTGATGAATTTACATTTGAGGGCGAATTCCTTTTGGGTGGTATATTTAACACCCGCTCGGTTGCAGGTCTTATAAAGCTCGATAAGTGCGGTGTTGACCTTTCGGACGGTGAGTTTGAGCTGATTTTAATTCGCAAGCCAAAAAATGCCGATATGCTCTACCGCACAATCAAGGACCTTCAGAGCCAACGCTTCTCGGACGAAACCGTTATAGTTAGAAAAGTAAAAAGTGCCGAGTTCATTTTCGAAAAGCCTACTGGCTGGTCGCTGGACGGGGAGAGGGGCGGAGAGGTTTCGAGAGTTAAAATTCATAACCTTAAACACGCTGTTTCCTTTTTTAGAAATAATGAGGAGTAATTAGCTCTTATTTTAATATTAACAAGGATTTTTAAAGAAATAATATGATAAAGCTTGGAAATCTTAAAATTGAGGGCGCTGCGCTTGCGCCTATGGCAGGATTTACCGACAGCGCCTTTCGCCGCGCATGTGCAAAGCTTGGTGCAGGACTTTTAGTCAGCGAAATGATTTCAGCAAAGGCGCTCTGCTTTGGCGATAAAAAAACCGCCGAGCTAATTCGGTTTGATGAGAGTGAGCGTCCTTTTGCTCTTCAGCTTTTCGGAAGCGAGCCTGACACCATGGCAGAGGCGGCAGAAATGCTTGCAACCTACAAGCCCGACCTTATTGACATCAATATGGGGTGTCCCGTTCCTAAAATTGTAGGAAACGGCTGCGGCAGCGCGCTCTTAAAAACGACAAAGCTTGCAGGCGAGATAGTTTCGGCTATTGCAAAAAGAATTTCTATACCCGTAAGTGTTAAAATCCGCATTGGATGGGATAGTCAGCATATATGCGGCGCAGAGTTTGCAAAGCGCCTTGAGGCCAGCGGAGCCGCTCTTATAACCGTTCACGGCAGGACAAGAGAGCAGATGTATATGCCGTCTGTAAACCTTGATGCTATTGCCGCGGTCAAGTCGGCGGTTAAAATTCCCGTTATTGCAAACGGCGATATTGCATCACCCGCTGACGCGCAGAAAACCTACGAGCGCACGGGGTGTGATGGCATAATGGTTGGAAGGGCGGCACTCGGAAATCCATTTATTTTCCGTTCTCTTGCAGCCTATCTTAAAGATGGGAGCATTATAGACGAGCCTACATTTTTAGAGCGTATGGAAAACCTTAAAGAGCTTTGTCTTTTAGAAATAGAAAACAAGGGTGAGCGGCTTGCTCTTCTGGAACTTCGGCGGCATCTTCCCTTTTTCTTTAAGGGTATGCGCGGCGCGGCAGAAATACGCAGACAATGCTGCTGTGTGGACAGCCGAGAGCAGCTTTTTGAAATCATAGATACTGCGCTAAATATATACAATCATAACAGGGAGGACTGAATTTTTCGTGAAGTTTGAGAAAAACAACAAATATCTTTCTATTGCGCTTTACTCCTTTGCCGTTATTGCCGCAACAGTCATTTTAATATTTATTATGCTTGACCCCAACAAAATAACCGGCGCGATAAACAGTTTTTTTACCATTTTATCACCTGTCATAACGGGATTTGTGCTTGCATTTATCTTAAATCCTGTGCTCAATTTCTTTGAAAATGTGGTTTTTAGGAAAGCAGCCGCTCTAAACAAGCACAAAAAGTTAAAACGCGCGCTTTCAATGGTGTTAACATATCTGCTTTTTCTGGGAATTCTCTCCCTGTTCGTTATGCTTATTGTCCCCTCACTGATTGATAGCATAACCGACCTTTTAAGAAACATCCGCGGCTACTACACCAAGGGCATAGAGCTTATTGAAGGATTCCTTGCTCGATTTAACATTTCCTCGGACATTTTAGGTCCCTTTAATGATGTAGGAAACAAGATTATAGAACTTGCTATTGATACTATGAACAAGTTGCTTCCTCGCCTTGGAACTATAGCAAACTCAGCAATTTCCGTTCTCAAGAACACCTTTATTGGCTTTGCTTTTTCAATTTATATGCTTGCTTCCAAAGAAATCTTCCGCAAGCAGTTTTCCCGTGTGCTTTACACATTTACTCGCAAAAAAACGCACGACAGAGCTCTTCGCATAGCCCATCTTTCATACCACACATTCAGCAAATACATCTCGGGGTACCTTGTTGACTCACTTATTATTGGCATAATATGCTATATTGTTATGCTGATATTCGGTTGGCCTTATCCCGCTCTTATCAGTATCATTATCGGAGTTTTCAATATGATTCCGATTTTCGGTCCTATCATCGGAGCAATTCCCAGTGTTCTGCTCATATTCCTCATAAATCCTTGGCAGGCGCTGTTCTTTGTAATATTTATAGTCATACTTCAGCAGATAGACGGCAACTTTATATGCCCCAGAATTTTAGGTGAACGAATTGGAATAAGACCTTTCTGGGTTATGCTTGCAATCGTTGTAGGAGGCTCAATGTTTGGTATTCCAGGAATGCTTATAAGTGTTCCTACCTTTGCAGTTATATATTCTCTCGCACGCACCTATCTTGACAGAAAATATCACGAAAAGCTTAAAAAGGATGCAGAATGAAAGCAAAGCACTTTATATGGGACTTTGACGGCACTATTATTGACACCTATCCTCACACGACCACAGCATTTATGGAAACCGCAAAAAAACATAATATAAACGCAAGCTATGATGAGGCTATGGTGCATCTCAGACACTCGCTTTCAGGCGCAAAGGCTATTTACAAGCTCTCTGACGAGGTTTTTGACAGCTTTATAGAGCGCGCACTTGAATTGTGGTTTGAGCCAATTCCCGTTCCTTACAATGGGATAGAGGCCGTTTTAGAAAAAATCGTTTTGGCGGGCGGAAAGAATTTCATCTACACCAACAGAGATATTACCGCCGTAAAATATCTTGAGCATTACGGACTTGCAAAGTATTTTACCGACTATGTTTATAATACTTCTCCCGCATACGCAAAAAAGCCCGCTCCCGACTCGGTCGAGTATATAGTAAAAAAGTACTCACTTTACAAAGACGAGGTCGCAATGGTGGGTGACCGAGAAATTGATGTCCTTTCGGGAAAAAATGCAGGCTGCAAGGCAATTTTGTTTGATGAATTTCACATTTCAGATAATACCGCCGCAGATGCTACCATTTATGACATAACCAAGGTTGCAGATTACATCAAATAAAAAAACGCGATGGTTTTTCCATCGCGTTTTTATTTATAAATTTGAATATCCGTGGTAGTTTACAAAAACAGTTTTATTTAATAATTTCAGACCACCTCATTATTTCGCCTTTATAAATATTTTTCACCTGCTCTGAGGTTATATTACTCAGGGTGTTCTCTTTATTTACAACAACCGCAATAGCATCCTCGCAAATTGTGTTCTCAGTATAGTTTTTCTTTTCCTCATCGGAGAGTGTTCTTGTTATAACTGCGATGTTTTCCTTTGACTTTACCGATTCAAGAGAGTCCTTGGAATTAGCCTTGGTAACTTCTATTTTAAGCTTATCGTTGCGTTTATTATATTCTTCGCACAGCTTCTTTAAAGTGCTCTCAGAGGAAGCCGCCGCACTTATTTTCAAAGTACCCTCAGGCTTCTTTGTTGTAAATGTGCCGGTATCCCCATTTGAAATATAGCCGCTGTCCATAAGAACATTCTGACCCTCTTCAGACAGAACAAAATTTATAAAATCCTGGGCACCGTCGCTCGCATCGGATAAGGCAACTGCCATTAGCTTATGCTTAAAGGAATAGTTTCCGTTTTTTACATTCTCCGCAGTAGGAGCCACTCCGTTTACTTTAAGTGCCTTGACCTTATCTGTTACAGAGGTGAGCGGCAGATAGCTGATGGCATATTTATCATCGGCAACTGCGCCTCTGATTTCGTCTGCCGACTGTCTTATTGCCGCGCCATCAAAGGTTAGATCTGTATTTTTGCCGTCGGTTTCCTTGCGAACAAACCCAAAAAGCTCTGCCACAATACCCCTAAGCCCTGCACCTTCTTCACGGGTAACTACAGTTATTTTTTCGGATGTTTCAAATGCGCGGCTCTCGGTGATAGAAGAATTATCCTCAGCCCTCACGCTACAGCCGCAAAGGGTAGTGAGCGAAATCATAGCTACAACCATAAGTGTAATTACTTTTTTCATTTTAACTTCTCCTTTTATTTGCTTTACTTTAATTATGGCAAAATTTAAAAGATTTATACTATAGGTGACTGCAATGTTTATTTGTGCTATAATAAAATAAATTTAAAATATGTAATATTGTGCGTATAAAAATTGTCTTTTAATATGAAAGGCAAAATTCCATTAAAGGATGTGACAGTATGGAAGACAGCAAGATAATCAAGCTTTATTGGGAGCGCAGCGAAGCAGCTATATCCGAAACTGCAAAAAATTACGGAAAATACTGTTACCATATTGCCTTTAACATTCTATTTGACGAGCAGGACTCCCTTGACTGTGTAAACGATACATACTTAAGTGTCTGGAACTCCATCCCGCCACACCGCCCGAGCAAGTTTAAAGCCTTTATAGGTAAGATAGTGCGCAATCTTTCAATAAATCTTTATAAAAAAAGAAATGCCGAAAGGCGCGGAGCGGGTCAGATAGAGCCGCTTCTCAGCGAGCTTGGTGACTGTATCCCCTCTGAAACCTGCACCTTTACCGATGATTATGCGCTATCTCAGATAATAAATGATTTTTTAGGCAGCCTTTCAAAAGAGGCAAGGGTTTTCTTTGTCCGCAGATATTTCTATGCAAGCTCAGTAAAGGAAATTGCAGAGGAATATAAAACAACCGCAAACAAGGTAACAGTATCTCTTTTTCGCAGCAGAGAAAAGCTGAGAACACTTTTAACAAAGGAGGGGATAACAATATGACAGAACTGCAACTTTTTTCTGCCATAGGGCAGATAGACGATAAATATATTGAGGAGGCCGCTCCAAATCTCAAGGCGCGTCCTCGGCTTATGTGGGTAAGATATGCCGCCGCGGCATGTTTGTTTCTTGCTATTTTAGGCGCAGTCACTTTTATCCGCAAAAGCTCTTATAAGCCGACCCCAAGTCTGCCGAGCGCCTCTTTAAATCAAAGCTCTGAGAAAAATAACTCCTCCGTTTCCACTCAGGGTACTGAAAACAACAATGTCAGCGCAGAGGCTGACAAATCTGTCACCACTTCATCCGACAAGCCAGGTGCCACAAAAGGCGATATCGGCACTACCGCTCAGACCTCTTCAGGAGCGGTGTCTAAACCCGAAGCTACTCGAGGCGAAAATTACAATTATGTAAACATAACGCTTTCAAATAACGGATATTATGACTATGTTTCAGAAAGCAAACTTAAAGAATTTGGAATAGATACTATTACACAAAATGATTTGGGAGAAAAAATTGGAAAAGTAACAGCGGATAATTGCGACGATGAAAGACTTATCGGCTGCGAAATTTACAGACACAAACCCACAAACTGCGACGCATTTATAGTTGTAAAAAAAGGAGAAAAGCTACTTCCCTTTCAGTTTTTCGCCCTTATCGAACCTTATAAACACGATTTTAAGGAAATCCTCTCTATTTACAATGTCGGCTCTTATGAGGACATAACACATATCACCAAAGAACTTATTAAAAGTAAAAACACAAAAACCATAACAAACCCTCAGGATATATCAAGTATTTATGATATTCTTATGTCTATAAAATCCTATAATGACCCAAGTCCCGAATGGCTCAAAGCCGAAAGAGAAAAAAATGCAGGAAATTCCAAAACTGTGTTTTTAGTAAGTCTGCATTTTAAAAATGGACTCAGTTACCGCTTTGCCTATGAGCCATATCTTGGAGAGGGATACATTAACTATCACGAGTTTTTAACAAAGGAGCAAAAAGACACATTGCTTTCAATTTTGCTTTAAAAATAGTGCATCCTATGCTATAATTAAATTAAAGGAGTGAAGTGATATGAAAAAAAC
>JAZOOR010000016.1:0-8068 GCA_045655125.1 Oscillospiraceae bacterium | reverse complement strand
GAATTACATTTTATCATAACCCCTCGCCTTTGTCAACAGCTTTTTTAACTTTTTTCAAAGTTTTTTCGCTCTTGACGCCCGCTCTTTTCGGACAGCTTTCTCATTATACTCTCACACCCCACTCTTGTCAACACTTTTTTTGAGATTTTTTTAACTTTTTTTGAGTTTGGTAAATTTTATTATTGCTACCAAAACTCTCCAACATATTTTGTGCAATTTTACCGCAGTTTATACACACAAATAAAAAAGAGCGGCACAGCCGCTCAATTTTTTATTCCTTTATAAGAGAAAACACCTTTTTCGCCGCCTCGTCGAGCCAATCGCCCTCAAACAGCTCAATAAGACCTGCATCGCAGGCTGCCGCAAGCTTTGGATTTATGGGAAGTTTGCCGAGAACCTCTGTGCCGGTTTCCTTTGCAGTTTCATCGATATGGCTTTCGCCGAATACCGAAATTTTCTTTCCGCAATCGGGACATTCAAGGTAGCTCATATTCTCAACAAGTCCGAGAACAGGAATGTTCATCATATTTGCCATATTGAGCGCCTTTTTGACTATCATCGAAACTAAGTCCTGCGGAGAAGCAACAACAATGATACCGTCAAGGGGTAGGGACTGGAAAACAGTCAACGCAACATCGCCTGTTCCCGGAGGCATATCAACAAACATAAAATCCACATCATTCCAGATAACCTCTGTCCAGAACTGTTTTACAGTTCCTGCAATGACGGGGCCTCTCCAGATAACCGGGTCGGTTTCATTTTTAACAAGCAGGTTTAAGGACATAACCTCAATACCCGTTTTGGTTGCGACGGGAAGAATTCCCATTTCACCACCCTGAGCACGCTCCTTGATGCCGAACATCTTAGGAATAGAGGGACCCGTTATGTCAGCATCCATAATGGCAGTTTTGTAGCCCGCTCTCTGAGAAAGCACCGACATAAGACCGGTAACTAAAGATTTACCAACGCCGCCCTTTCCGCTGACTATGCCGATGACTTTTTTTACACGGCTCATTTGGTGCGGCTTTTCTATTAAACTCTGTTTTTCGCGACTTGCGCAGTTCTGACTGCAGCTCTCACAATTATGTGTACAGGATTCGCTCATTTTATATCCTCCTTATATATAGGTAGAAACTTTTCAAACACACCTATTATAATCCCGATCTTGCCCAATGTCAATATTATAACCCTACAGCGTCGCTTTTTTCATTTATTACGCATATAATATAGGAATGACTTTTTTGCAACCGAAAATAACACTAAACGCGCCACAAAATGCTTATTTTAGTCCTCCGCAACCGTTAGTTGACAAAACCTTGAAAACCACTATTGCTTGACTTTACATTTTTCTTATTTTATAATCGATTTATCAAAGGAGGAATTTTAATGACTTTAGGGCAAAAGATTACCGCTTTGCGTACCTCTCGCAAGCTTTCTCAGGAAGCACTTGCCGAAACACTATCGGTTTCGCGCCAGTCGGTTTCCAAATGGGAGTCGGACAAATCTATTCCCGAGCTTTCAATAATACTTAAGCTTTCGGAATTTTTCCACATTGCGCTCGACGACCTGCTTCGCGAAAACCTCCCCCTTGCAATTCCCTCTCCGATAGAGAACACCATTGACTACAATACAAAATACGACCTGCACTATTTCGGCACCGACGGATTTCGAGGCGAAGCCAACACGGTTTTAACCGCCGACCACGCATACCGCATAGGCCGCTTTTTAGGCTGGTACTACACATCGTCGCTCTGTAAAGGGCGAGACCCCAATCATAAGACAAGAATAGTTGTGGGCAAGGACACCCGCCGTTCGAGCTATATGTTTGAGTACTCCATTGTTGCGGGACTTACCGCCTCGGGCGCTGATGCATATATGCTGCACGTTACCACAACGCCGAGTGTTTCATATGTTGCGCGTCAGGATAACTTTGACTGCGGAATTATGATTTCCGCCTCACACAATCCTTTTTATGACAACGGCATAAAGCTTATTAACTCATACGGCGAAAAAATGGATGATTACACCCTCTCGCTTGCCGAGAAATATCTCGACGGACAGCTCGAAGAATTAGGCGTAGAGGGCGACCTTCCGTA
Source organism: Oscillospiraceae bacterium (assembly GCA_045655125.1). Lineage (GTDB taxonomy): Bacteria > Bacillota > Clostridia > Oscillospirales > Ruminococcaceae > SIG578. The sequence goes on along the minus strand of JAZOOR010000016.1, from coordinate 5,972 downwards.
TGCCACACGCGAAAACGTCGGAAAGATTATCGACTACGCGGCTGGCAGAAACCGATATGTCGGATATCTGATTTCGGTTGCGGCAAACTCTTATAAAGAGCTTAACATCGCACTTGATTGTGCAAACGGCTCCGCCTGGATGATAGCAAAATCAGTTTTTGATGCGCTCGGCGCAAAGACTCACGTTATCAATGCTCAGCCCGACGGCACCAACATCAACACCAACGCAGGCTCAACCCACATAGAGCCGCTTTGCAAGTATGTTAAGGATAACCGCTGCGATATGGGCTTTGCCTTTGACGGCGATGCCGACCGCTGCATTGCTGTTGACGAAAACGGAAATGTTGTAAACGGCGACCACGTTATATACATACTCGCGCAGATGCTGAGAAAAAAGGGTCTTCTCAAAAGCGACAAGGTTGTTGCAACAGTTATGTCTAATCTTGGACTTTACCGCGCTCTTGACGAGGCAGGCATAGGATATATCCAGACCGCCGTCGGTGACAAATACGTTCATCAGGCGCTTTGCGAAAACGACCTTAGCATCGGCGGAGAGCAGAGCGGACACACCATTGTCCGCAAATACGCCTCGACGGGTGACGGAATTCTCACCGCCATACTGCTTACCGAATGTGTGGTTGAAAACAAATCCACTCTCGGCGCTCTTGCCGCCCCCGTTAAGATGTACCCTCAGGTGCTTAAAAACATAAGGGTTGAGAGCAAGGCCGCCGTAATGGGAAACGAACAGGTGCTCGCCGCTGTAAAGGATGTTGAAAAGGCTCTTGGCAACAGCGGAAGAATTCTTCTTCGCGAAAGCGGTACAGAGCCGCTTATAAGAGTTATGGTTGAGAGCCCCAGCCAAAAAACCTGCGAGGCTCACACCGACAGCATAATAGCACTCATAAAGAAATTGGGATTAGCAAAATAAGAAAGCGCGCCTCTTTTTTAAAGAGGCGCGCATCTTTATTTTATAGGCTCAAAATCAGAGGCAGGATGCAGGCAGAGAGGACAAACAAAATCCTCAGGCAGTCTCTCTCCCTCATAAACATACCCGCACACACTACAAACAAAGCCTTTCTTTTTCTCGGCCCGGGGAGCAGGCTTTACATTTTTGTGATAATAGGCATAGGTCATAGTAGGCTCATTGCTAAACCTTTCGGTTTCGGTGACAGAGCAGACAAACATTCCGTGAGTTCCCATATCCATATAATCTTCAACTTTAAGCGAGAAAAAGGAGTTTATATAACGCGGCAGATATACAAGTCCGTTTTGCGAGCGCAGCGGCTGACAGTCCTTAAATTTATCTGCGTCTCTGCCGCTTTGCATTCCAAAGGTTTCGAACACCTTGAAGGGCGCACTTTCAGAAAGGCAGCAGACATTCATTTTGCCGCTCTGTTTTATTGTGTCGTGGGAATAGTTTGATTTGTTTATACAAACCGCCACACGAATAGGATCAGAGGTTATCTGACAAACTGTGTTGACAATAAGCCCGTTATCCTTTTCTCCGTCGTGACTTGTTACTGCATAAAGTCCGTAACCAATATTAAATAGCACCTTTGCATCAATTTGTGACATAAAAATTCCTCCTATAATGTCGCAGCCTTCAAGCTCTCTGCAATCTCCCTCATTTTATGCGGGGTGACCTTTAAAATTTCTCGGTCATAGCTTAAAAGTCCGTTAGTTTCATCCTCAACATCAGAAACCTGAGTATAAACCGCCGCGCAAAGACCATTTTTTGCGGCAGGTATAATCTCACAGCGGTAAAGCTCAATCAGCTCTTTTTCAAATTCCTCTCTGTCCTCGAAGAACTTGTAACCATATGCTTTTTTGAGATTAAAAACGTGCCCATCAGGTCGGTATGAATATCCGCCGAACTCAGAGAGAACAACAGGTCTCTCCGAAGGCTTAAATTTGTAAGGCTTAAAATAAACGTGCTCGCTGTGAACGTCACTCTTTTTCTGCCAGAACCAACCCGATGTACTGTCGATAAATCTGGTGCTGTCAAGAGCCTTTAACCTGTCATACATTTCATCGGCGCAAAACTGTCCCCAACCCTCGTTAAAAATAGTCCAGTAGCAGACAGACGGATGATTTTTGAGCGTATGCACCGTTTTCTCCATTTCGGCTATAAACATGCTTCGGCTTTCTCTGTTTGCGTGAAGAAGCTTGTCGCTAATTCGTTTCACTCCGACCGTGGGCAGAGCGGTGTCTCTTATAAAGCTGTAATGGCCGTTGTTAACCATATCCTGAAACACCACCATACCAAGTCTGTCACAATCATAGTAAAACCGCTGCGGTTCTATCTTGATGTGTTTTCTCAGCATATTAAAGCCAAGGTCTTTCATTGCGAGAATATCGCGCTCATAGCCTTTTTCGTCGGCAGGGGTTAAAAGTCCGTCACTAAAATATCCTTGGTCTAAAAGTCCGTGGAAGAAATAGGGTTTGCCGTTAAGGCAAAGCCGCGCCTTGCCATCTACATTTTTAATTTCCAAAGTTCTCAGTGCAAAATAGGACTGCACCCTGTCTTCGCCCGCCTCAATGGTAAACTTATAAAGGTAGGGGGTTTCGGGGCTCCAGAGCTGTGGATTTTTAAGTTCAATCCGCGCACTACCATCCTTTAACTCAAAGCTCTTCTCTCCCTGAGAAGTTGCAACAATAATTTTTCCGTTCTTTACTCCTTCGGTCTTTATATGCGCGCCGCTTTCATCGGTTGTGACCGAAATGGCTTTAACAAAGCTATCAGGAACACTTTCAAGCCAGACAGTCTGCCATATGCCCGAAGACGAGGTATACCACATTCCGCCGCGCTTTCTTTTCTGCTTTCCATACGGCAAAATGTGCTGGCTCAGCCTGTCCCATACGCGCAGAATGAGGGTGTTTTCCTCTGCTATCTGCTCCGTAATATCAAATGAAAAGGCATCGTATCCGCCGATATGCTCACCCAAGAGCTTTCCGTTCAGGAAAACCTCGCAGCAGCTATCGACCGCGCCGAAATTAAGAATAACTCTGTCCCTTTTAAAGCCATCGGGCAGAGTAAAACTCTTTTTGTAAAAGAGGTAATACTCTTCGGGGAAAACCTCGCAAATCCCCGAGAGCAGACTTTCGGGCGAAAACGGAACAACTATGCTTCGCCCAAACTCATCTGGGATTTCTCTTTGGGGCAGCGCTTCAAACTCCCACTTTCCGTTAAGGCACAAAAAAGAATCTCTCTTTAAAAGGGGGCGGGGGTATGAATTGTGAGGGATTTCGGGCAGCGCCCTTCCCTCTTTTGTGTAAAGCCTTGTAAAAGACTTATCCTTCATTACTTACCTTCTCCTTTTTCAGCATACGGGAAATAACAAACAGCGCCACGCACACAACTACTGCCGCAAAAAAGGCGGCAAGAAATATATTTTCGTTAGGAATGAAAGACTGTGTTCCGTCATCATTTGTAAGCTTTTGGGCGCTGCGTAGCACGAACGCACCGATAGCGGGCCCTATAATGCCGGGGATAAGCACCTGCGACACTATTCTAAGTCCCTGAAACATTCCCGCTTTTCCTACGGGTGTTCTGTCCCTTAAAAATGCACCGAAAACCGCCATACCCGAAAGGTAGCCTATCATCATAAGCAGAGAGCCGACAAATACAAGGGCGGTGTTTTTAAATATAAACAAAATAACATATCCCGCCATTAGAAACGCAATAGAGGGAACGGCAGATTTTTCAAAGCCGAGCTTATCAAAAAGTCTTCCGTAAAAGGCGGTAACTATTGAGGCTATCAGTATGGCGGGAGCCATAATTAAAACATAATTTTCGAGAGACAGCGAAACACTGTAATATAAAATAAGGTAAGGCATAAAAATCTGAATGGATATTCCAAACAGAGCAAAGCCTACAAATGCGGCATACAGAGTTTTGTTTTCTTTAATAACCGAGGGGCGAAATCCGTAAATGATATTTTTAAAGCAACTTTTGTTTTCCTCACTTGCCACCGCAGGATCTCGAATGAGGAAAATTCCCAGAATACCGATTACGATTACAGCCACTCCTATAATAAGGAAGATGGTTGTCCAGCTTTCCTCTTTCGAAAGGTCAAAGGACATAAATCCGCCAAACACCGCGAGTATTGCAACAAGCGGCATCATAGCGTTGATACCCTCGGCGGCACCTCGGTTTGTACTGTCGGTGCTGTCGGTAAGCCAGGCATTGAAGCAGGCATCATTTGCCGACGAGCCGAAAAAAGTCATAATGCAGTCTAAGATAATAACAAGTGAAACACCCACCGATGCCGCACTGACGGCCGAGGGGAACAGTGCATTTATAACATCAAGCCGTATAAGCGAAAAGCTTGCGATGGAAATTCCCCACAGAATATATCCGCCGCAGATGAAAATTTTGCGTTTTCCAACCTTATCCGAAAGCGCGCCTATTACAATGGTAGTAAGCGTTGCCGAAACGGCGGATGCCGCAACCATAAGCGAAATCGCCTCGGCGCTCGCACTGAACATTTCATATATAAAAACATTGAAATACATATTTTCAACAACCCAGGCAATCTGACCTGTCAGGCTGAAAATAACAAGTGCCGTCCAGAAGCCCGCTCCCTTTTTGCTACGCGTCATATCTTCACCTCATATAAATTTATCTTATAATTTTATAAATGAGAGGTTTTTCACTCGGCTTATTTTCTCCTAAGCTCACCGCAGACAAAAATCTTTCTGCCGCCTCTTTAAGTTTATCCTCCCAGTTTGTGTAGAGAGTGGCAAGACACTCGCCTTTTTCTACCCTATCGCCAACCTTTTTAGAAAGAACAACTCCTGCGCTAAAGTCGATTTTATCCTCTTTAGAAACCCTACCCGCCCCGAGCAGCATGGCGCTTATTCCGATTTCAGAGGCATTCATAGCGGTTACATAGCCTGAAGTTTCACTTTTAACCTGCATAGTATATTTGGCACTCGGCAAAAGCTCGGGATTTAAGAGCACTCTCTCGTCGCCGCCCTGAGCCTTCACCCATTCAAGCATTTTTTCAAATGCCGCGCCGCTCTCGATTACCTTTAAAACTCTATTTTGTGCATCCTCAAAAGAAATAGCATGTGCAAGAGAAATCATCTCGCTTGCAAGAGCTACCGACACTTCATAAAGTTCACCTCGGCACTCTCCCCTTAAAACACTCACCGCCTCGCGAACCTCAAGCGCATTACCGATGGCAGCTCCTAAAGGGGTATCCATATCGGTGAGCAGGGCGCTGACACGCCTACCGCAGCCTTTTCCTATTGTAACCATATTCTTAGCAAGCTTTTCTGCATCAGAAAGGGTTTTCATAAACGCGCCGCTGCCAACCTTGACATCAAGCACTATATTTTTAGAGCCTGCGGCAAGCTTTTTACTCATTATGCTTGAGGTAATGAGCGGAATACTATCTACAGTAGCCGTTACATCGCGAAGGGCATAGAGCTTTTTGTCAGCAGGGGTAAGGTTTCCGCTCTGACCTATAACCGCTATGCCTATCCTCTCAGCCTGAGAAAGAAAAACCTCGGGCGAAAGTGAGGTTTTGTAGTTTGGGATAGACTCGAGCTTGTCAACAGTTCCGCCCGTATGTCCAAGTCCTCTGCCCGACATTTTGGTGACCTTTGCACCAAGCGATGCAACTATGGGCGCCACTATAAGTGTGGTCTTATCTCCGACACCGCCTGTGCTGTGCTTATCAACCGATAAATCACCAAACCTCGAAAGGTCCACACTGTCACCGCTCTTTGCCATTTCCTCTGTAAGACAGACGGTTTCCCTATCGGTCATACCTCTGAAATATATTGCCATCAAAAGTGCCGATACCTGATAATCAGGGATACTCCCCTCGGTGTAGCCTTTAACAAAAAAGGCTATTTCCTCAGGACTTAGCTCCCCGCCATCGCGCTTTTTCACTATAATGTCATACATTCTCATAAGAAAAACTCCTATTTAAGACTGCCTTTATTAAAAGCGTGCGGCAGCA